>JAJAYY010000249.1 GCA_026785965.1 Sphingomonas bacterium | reverse complement strand
GGGCCGACCTGTTCATCCTGACCGGCAACGTCGCGATCGAATCGATGGGCGGGCCGACTTTCGGCTTCGGCGGCGGGCGCAAGGACGTGTTCGAGGCCGAGCGCGACATTTATTGGGGCGCCGAAGAGAAATGGGTCGAAGCGACCGAAACGCGTATCCAGCCCGACCGCGAACTTGACCTCGAGCATCCGCTGGCGGCGATCCAGATGGGCTTGATCTACGTCAATCCCGAAGGGCCGGGCGGAGTCCCCGATCCGCTCGGCTCGGCGCGCGACATGCGGGTGACATTCGAGCGGATGGCGATGAACGTCGAGGTGACGGTCGCGCTGACGGCGGGCGGCCATACTTTCGGCAAGGCGCATGGCGCAGGCGATGCGAGCCTGGTCGGCGCGGCGCCCGAAGGGGCCGACATTGCGCTCCAGGGCCTCGGCTGGACGAGCGGCCACGAAAGCGGAATGGGCGAGCACACCATCACCAGCGGGATCGAGGGCGCTTGGGTCAACACGCCGACCGAGTGGTCGGAAAATTATTTCCGCCTGCTGCTCGACTATGAATATGAACTGGTCCGCAGCCCCGCCGGCGCGCAGCAGTGGCAACCGATCAATCAGAAGGAAGAGGATAAGGCGCCGGCCGCGCACGACCCTTCCAAACGGGTGCCGACGATGATGACCACCGCCGACATGGCGCTCAAGGTCGACCCCGAATACGCCAAGATTTCGAAGAAGTTCCGCACCGACCATGAAGCGTTCAAGGACGCGTTTGCGCGTGCCTGGTTCAAGCTGACTCACCGCGACATGGGCCCCAAGGTCCGTTACCTCGGCCCCGAAGTGCCGCACGAGGATCTGATCTGGCAGGATCCGATCCCTGACGGCTCCACGCCCTCGGGCAGTGATGTTGCGGAGTTCAAGGCCAAGATCCTCGACGCCGGTCTCAGCGTCGGCCAATTGGTCAAGTCCGCCTGGGCCTCGGCCTCGACGTACCGCCGCTCGGACATGCGCGGCGGCGCCAATGGTGCGCGCCTGCGCCTTGCGCCGCAAAAGGACTGGGCCGTCAACGAGCCCGCGGAGTTAGCGAAGGTCCTCAGCAAGATCGACGAACTGCGCGGCAATCTATCGATGGCCGACGCGATCGTGCTGGCGGGCACTGCAGCGGTCGAGAAAGCAGCGAAGGATGCGGGCTTTGCGGTTGAAGTGCCGTTCACTGGCGGCCGCGGCGACGCAACGCCGGACTCGACCGATGCCCACAGCTTCGAAGTCATGGAGCCCAAGGCCGACGGCTTCCGCAACTATCTTGCCACCAAGCATTCGGTGAAGACCGAAGAATTGCTGCTCGACCGCGCCTCGCTGCTCGGGCTGTCGGTGCCCGAGATGACCGTGTTGCTCGGCGGGCTCCGGGTGCTGGGCGCCAACCATGGTGGCGGCAGCAACGGCGCGTTGACCATGCGCATTGGCCAATTGACCACCGACTTCTTCGTCCATCTGCTCGACAATGACACCTTCTGGGAGGTGGTCGACACCAGCGGAGACGAAGAGTTCATCGGTTACGATCGCGGCGGCCGGCAGGAAAGGTGGCACGCGACGCGGACCGACCTGATCTTCGGTTCGAACAGCCAGCTCCGCGCGACGGCCGAAGTTTATGCCGAGAAGGGTAATGAGGCCAAGTTCGTCAAGGACTTCGTCGCCGCGTGGACCAAGGTCATGAACGCCGACCGGTTCGATCTGGCGGCCTGACGTCAGGGGCGCGGCTCGCTTGGCGGGCCGCGCCTCTCGCCGCCGACGATTGCGCGGAGCGTCTTCGACAACAGCCGAAATTCCTCCTCGCGCGGGCTCGACCGGCGCCACACGAGCGCAATCCGGCGCGAGCCATGATCCGCCGCGAGCGGGAGCGTCGTGACCCGGGTTCCGTCGAGCAGCCCGGCATCGACCGCCATTTGCGGGACGAAGGTCAGGCCGAGGCCATTGTCGACCATTTGCACCAGCGTATGCAGCGACGTCCCCATCATCGTCGCCCCGGCGCGCAGTTCGGGGCGGTTGCACGCGGCGAGCGCATGGTCCTTGAGGCAATGGCCGTCTTCAAGCAGCAACAGCCGCGATTCATCGATCGAGCGGGCCTCGATCGAGCCGGTCGCGGGCGCCTCGCCGAACGGGAAGGCGACCAGCAAGGCGTCGTCGAACAGCTCGACAAAGTCGACGTCGCCGCACGCATAAGGCATCGCCAGCAGCACACAGTCGAGCTGGCCGCGGCGCAGCGCGTCACACGCCGAATGACTGGTTTCTTCGCGCAGATAAAGCTTGAGCGCAGGCCATTGCGTGCGCAGCCGGGGAAGCATCGTCGGCAACAGGAACGGGGCGATGGTCGGGATCACCCCCATCCGCAACTCGCCGGTCAGCGGTTGACCCTCGGCGCGCGCCATGTCGGCCAGCTCCTCGCTTTCGCGCAAAACGCGCACAGCCTTGTCGGCGATCCGGGTCCCGAGCGGGGTGAAGCGCACCACGCGCCGCGTCCGCTCGACCAAGGTAATGCCGAGCAAGGTCTCGAGTTCGCGAAGCCCGGCCGACAGTGTCGACTGGGAAACGAACGAGCTTTCCGCCGCTCTGCCGAAATGGCCATGCTGACGAAGCGCCACGAGATATTGCAACTGCTTGAGCGTCGGGTGGTGAACTGTCATTCGAGAATCCGATCATTCCAACCGGTATAATCGACTAAGCGCTCACCGCCACCGCAGTTGAAGCTCCGGGCGGCTCAGCTCACCGCCCGGTAGAGTCCGTAGCCACTGGTAAGCGTCAGGATCACGCCGACGAAGGTCAGCAGCAGATCGGGATTGACGCGTTTCGCGATGATCGCTCCAAACGGGGCAGCGAGGACCCCGCCGATCAGCAGGCCGAGGGTTGCGACGGTAAACGCCTCCCACCCCAGCGCGAGGATGAAGGT
>JAJAYY010000248.1 GCA_026785965.1 Sphingomonas bacterium | reverse complement strand
GTCGCGCCATATTCGCCCGCCTGATTGACGCGCAGCATCGACGCCGCATCGGCACGTGCGTCGCCCGGACGCCAGCCGCTCATGCCCGCCGCCCGCGCTTGAGCGTCAGCAGCAGGATTGCGGCTGCGCCGCCAAGCGACAGGATCGCATTCCATCCGGCCATCGAAATGCCGAGGAACCGCCATTGCACCTGGTCGCAGCGGATCAGCGGCGCCTGGGTAATCTGCTTGAGCAAGTCGGCGGCACTGCCGCCGCGAGCCAGCGCGGTGCAGGTGGTGAAGCCTTCGAAGACCTTGGCCTCGACCCCCGCGTGATAGACGCCGATCGCGCCTGAAATCGCGATCGCCGCGGCGGCGAGCAGGGTCAGCGCTCGCGAACGTGAGGAGACGGCGGAAGAGGTGAAAGCGAGCGCGGCGAGGAGGATTGCGGCGCCATGCGGCCAGCGCTGCCAATAGCACATCTCGCACGGGTGAAGCCCGCCGACATATTGCGAGCCAAGCGCCCCGCCGAGCAAAGCGAGCGGAAGCAACAGCGCAACCAGCCGGCCAAGCGCGGGGCCGCTGACCGGCGCGCGCGGTGCGATCGCCACTGCCGCTTCAGCCATCGCCAGTTAGCGCGACTTCTTGGGCGCGCCGCCGGCCGGTTTCGGCGGCGTCGCGGCCGCGAGCCGCTTCAAGGTGTTGAGCGCGTACGCCAGCTGATAATCCTTGATGCCCTTTTTCTCGAGCTCGGCGGCCTTGGCGGCGAAGCGCGGGTCGGGCGTGTCGTCTTTCTCGAGCAACTTGTCCTCGACCTTCGACTGGGCCAGCAAGTGACGACGAAGGTCGGCCTCGCGAATTCGCGGCCGGTCCTTATAATCCTCGTCGGACAGCTGGGGAACGATGATGTCGGGGTCGATCCCGCCGGCCTGCACCGACCTGCCCGACGGAGTGTAATAGCGCGCCGTGGTCAGCCGCAGCGCCGCTTGCGGGCCAGTCTGGACGACCGTCTGGACCGAGCCCTTGCCGAAGCTCTTTTCGCCCATGACCAGGGCGCGGCGGTGATCCTGTAGCGCGCCGGCAACAATTTCCGAGGCCGAAGCGGTGCCGGCGTCGACCAGGACGATCACGGGCAGCCCGTGCGCCATGTCGCCGGGGCGCGCGTAATAGCGCTCGATGTCGTCCTTGTCGCGACCGCGCTGGGAAACCACTTCGCCGCCCTCGAGGAAGGCGTCGCTGACGTCGACCGCCTGGTCGAGCAGACCGCCAGGGTTCGAACGCAAATCGACGATGTAGCCCAGCGGCTTGCCGCCGGTCGCCTTGTCGATCGAGAGCAAGGCCGATTTGGTCTGGTCGGCGACGTTGCCCGAGAACGTGTTGATGTTGAGAATGCCGATGCCGTCCTTGATTTCCCATTTGACCGGCCGCAGCTCGATCCGCTCGCGGTTCATCGCCAGCTCGAGAGGCTTGTCACGGCCCGGGCGGACAAGCGTCAGCTTGATCGGCGTTCCAGGCGCGCCGCGCATCTTCTCGACCGCTTCGTCGAGCGACAGGCCATAGACCAGCTCGCCATTGATGTGGGTGATATAGTCGCCGGCCTTGACCCCCGCGCGCCATGCCGGCGTGTCCTCGGTCGGCGCGACGACTTTCACCGCGCCGTCCTCGATCGACACGGTCAGCCCAAGCCCGCCGTAATTGCCGTCGGTCGTGGTCCGCAACTGGTCGAAGTCATTGGCCTCGACGTAGGAGGAATGCGGGTCGAGCGCGGACAGCATGCCGTCGATCGCGCCCTTGATCAAAGTCTTGTCGTCGACCTTTTCGACATAGTTCGCCTTGACCCGTTCATAGACGCTCATGAACTTCTCGAGCTCTTGGTAATTGGTCGTTTCCGCGGCAGCGAACGAGCTGGCGGTGACTGGAATCAGAGCAAGCGCGCCAACCAGCGCGAGCGGCGGGAGAAACTTGCGATTGATGATCATGCGGACGCGTCCTGAAGCCGAAGGCGAAGGGGCGGTTTAGCCGCCTTTGGGCCGGTTTGACATCCTTTGAGATGAACCGGCGATGAGGGCAGGCGAGATTGGCCGACCATTATGGGACAGCTCGACCGAGACTGCCCCGAGGGCGCGACCAAGCGGTTGTCCGAGGACGACGCGGCTGCCGCGCGCGACATCGGGCGCGGCGTTGACGATCAGGCTCAGCCAGCCCGCGCCATGATCGATGATGATCACCCCGTCATAATCGCGGAACGGGCCGGCAAAACGGACGGTTCCGGCGGCGGGCGCCGTGAGCGCCACACCGCGCACGGTGGCAAGGGTCAGACCGCGCGACCGCACCCCGCTGATGCTGACCGCGCCAAGCCCCTCGCTGACCGGGGCCGATGACGGCAGGGCATAGTCGAACGGCGCGCGTGGACGCTTGCCTTCGGCGGGAATGGGCCGTGGGGGCGGTGGGTCCTGAGCGGCAAGCATTGCTGCCAGCGCAGCGGCGGCGCGCGCACCCGATTGACCCGAGCGCAGGCGCGCAATGTCCTCACCTGCTGCGAGCGCCGTGTCGCCGGCGTTGAGTGACTGACTGCCGGCTGCGGCGGCGCGTTCGAGCGCGCGCTGCTCGAGCCGGGCGAAATCGGTCCGCCGGGCGCGCAAGTCGCGCTGGCTGGTGGCGAGCAAAGCGCGTGACGCCGCCGCGGTTTGCGCCAGGCGGCGGCCCTGCTCAAGCTGACTTGAAAGACGCGCGGTGCGGGCGCGGATTGCCGGAACGGTTGCATCGATCAGCACGCGCACGCGCACCAGCTCATCGGTCGAGCCGTGATCGGCGAGCGCAAGCAGCGGCGGCTGGCGCGCCATCAGCGCGAGCCCGGCCAGCAATGCGGCGGCCGGCCTTTGCTGTTCGGCCAGCCGCGCACGATGCGCCATGACTGCCGCGGAGGACAGCCGCAGGCGAGCGTCGGCGGCGGTGATCCCGGCTTCGGCGGCAGCGAGC
>JAJAYY010000247.1 GCA_026785965.1 Sphingomonas bacterium | reverse complement strand
GTGGTCGGGTGGGGGCGTGGGCCGGGCCCGCCCGCTACACAAAACACGGAACCGTGAGTCGCCGGACGGCGTTTGTTATGCTGAACGATATTTGGGAATCTGCATGACCGAAGGCCAAGAAGAACTGACCAAGACCGAGGCGCGGGCCGGCACCACGCCGCACGTCACCCGCTATGTCCTCGGGGTTGGCCTTGTTCTGGTTATAGTCATCTTCGCCGTCATATTGTTTGTGGCGCGATAAGGATTAGATTCCCTTATATTCGACCTTTTCCGCATGAGACTGGCCGCGTTGTGCCAGAAGTATTTTTTTGGGGCGATAACAGTGGCCGATTATGACGAGGATGAGCATGACGAACCGCGCCCCGAGCCGGTTCCGCTATCCGATTCCGATTTCAAAGATCAGCTCGCCGCCGTTATCCCGCATCTGCGCGCGTTCGGCCGTTCGCTGTCGGGCAGCCGCGATCTGGCCGACGACCTGGTCCAGGAAACCCTGCTCAAGGCATGGGCGGCAAGGCTGCGCTTCCAGGCCGGCACCAATATGCGCGCGTGGACCTTCATCATCCTGCGCAATCTGTTCCTGAGCCAGATGCGCCGCGCGCGCTTCAAGGGCGAATGGGACGATATCACCGCCGCCAAGATCCTCGCCGCGCCGGCGAGCCAGGATCGGCATATCGAATTGGGCGACATGCAGCGCGCGCTGATGTATTTGCCGCAGCCGCAGCGCGAGGCGCTGATCCTGGTCGGTGCGGGCGGCTTTGCCTATGAAGAAGCGGCCGACATTTGTGGCTGCGCGGTGGGGACGATCAAGAGCCGCGTCGCACGCGGCCGGGTCGCATTGGAGGCACTGCTGACCGGCGGCACCTTGCCTTCACGGCGCCAGCACAAGACTGACCCGAACGTCTCCGCGCTGCAGAACATCATCGGCCAGGTTGACGAATTGAGCCGCGACCGCGGTTAGCGCTGCGTCCGACAGGCGCGCTAGTTGAGGTCGCGCAGCAACTTTTCGAAATCATGATCGCTGCGCGCACATGCGGCGGCGTGAAACGCCCGGCGCAACGCCGCGGCGATGCCCATCCGGTCGTCGGCGAAATCGACGCGGATGACTTCGCGGTCACACGCCGGGAGCGCGGTGTCGCTAGAGGCCGATGCCAGGATCATGAGAAGGATAACCATCGTGAAGCGTTACGGTTTCGCGACTGGTCGATTTAGTCCATGCATGCGGCATGATTGCAACGCCAGATGGAGGCGCGCGGCGCGGCGCGATCGAACGCTCTTCGCGCCACAGTCCGTTCCTGCGCGAAGCGATGGCAAAGTGGCCGGAAATCACCCAAATCTTCAGCGATCAGGGGGCCGAGGCAGCAGTCGCGGCGGCGCTATCCGAGGAGGGAGACGAAGTTGCTCGGGCGCTCCGCCGCCGCCGCCACGCGCTCGCGCTGGCGGTTGCTTTGGGCGACCTGGCGGGCGAATTGCCGCTTGAGCGGGTGACGACCCTGCTGTCCGAATTCGCCGATGCGGCAATCGATCGCGCATTGACCGCAGCCTTCGCCGAGCGGATGCCGGGCGAGGCGGCGCGGGGGCTGGCGGTGATCGCACTCGGCAAGCTGGGCAGCGGCGAACTCAATTATTCCTCGGACGTCGACCTGATCCTGTTGTTTGACCCGGAAACGCTGCCGCGGCGCCCGCGCGACGACCCGGGCGAGGCCGCGGTGCGTTATGGTCGGCGACTGGTTGAATTGCTCCAGCAGCGCACCGCCGACGGTTATGTCGCGCGGGTCGACCTGCGGCTTCGCCCGGCGTCCGAAGTGACCCCGATCGTGCTCCCGATCGACGCCGCCATTTCTTATTATGAAAGTAGCGCGCTGCCGTGGGAGCGCGCCGCCTTCATCCGTGCCCGCGCCTGCGCCGGCGACCGCGCGCTGGGCGAGCGCTTCCTGTCCGAAATCAAGCCGTTCATCTGGCGTCGGGCGATCGATTTCGGCGCGATCGACGAGATTCGCGACATTTCGATGCGCATCCGCGATCATTATGCCCAAGGCCAGGCATTCGGCCCCGGATTCGATCTCAAGCGCGGGCGCGGCGGGATTCGCGAGGCCGAATTCTTCACCCAGGTCCAGCAGCTCGTCCACGGCGGCCGCGACCCGGCGTTGCGCGCCCCCGCGACGCTCGATGCGCTCGCCGAGCTGCGCGTTGCCGGACGGCTCGAGCCGGCGGTCGCAGCGGCCATTGGCGACGGCTATCGCGCGCTGCGTACCGCCGAACACCGCGTCCAGATGATCGACGATCGCCAGGAGCACCGCCTGCCAAGCGCCGCGGCTGCGCTGGCGGCAGTCGCATTGCTCGACGGGCGGGCCGATGCGGACGAGCTGCTTGCCAGCTTGAGCGGGCATGTCGCGGCAATCGCCACGCAATTCGACAGCCTGGTGAGCGAACGCGGTGAGCGGCTGTCGAACGATCCCGACATTTTGCGGCGCGAACTGGAGGCGTTGGGGTTTGCCGGTGATGAGGCGTTCCGCCGCGTCTGCGACTGGCGCTCGGGCAAGGCGCGCTCGCTGCGCTCCCCGGCGGCGCGCGCGGCGTTTGAGGCGATGCTGCCGACCTTGATGCGTGCGGTTGGCGCCGGGCCCGATCCGGGGCGCGCGCTCAATCGCTTCAGCGACATCATCGAGCGACTGTCGAGCGGGGTCAATCTGTACCGCTTGCTCGAAGCGCGCCCGCAACTCGCCGGGCTGGTGGCGTTGATCCTGACCCATGCGCCGGCATTGGCCGACCAGCTCGCGCGCCAGCCGACCCTGCTCGACGGGCTGATCGACGACAGCTCGTTCGCGCTGCCGCCGCCCGCGCCCGAGCTGGCCAAGAAATTTCTGGCCGCGATTGCCGCCGAACCGCTTGATGGCGCGCTCGATCGGGTGCGCCAGATGGTCGGCGAGCGGCGCTTTGCGCTGGGGGTGCAATTGGTCGCCGCGCACCGCGACCCGATCGCGGTCGCCGAGGACTATAGCGACTTGGCCGAAGCCGCGATCGTTGCCTTGGCCGACGCGGTGACGCGCGATTTCGCGCGCACGCACGGGACGATCGAGGCGAGTGAATTGGTCGTGCTGGGCTTGGGCCGGCTCGGCGGACGGGCGCTGACCCATGCCAGCGACCTCGACCTGATTTATTTGTTCGACGCCCCCGACGGCGCGCGCAGCGACGCCGCAAAATCGCTGAGCGCGACCGATTATTACAATCGGCTGGCGAGCCGGATTAGCGCCGCGCTGAGCGTCCCGACCGCCGCCGGTCCGCTCTACGACGTCGACACGCGGCTGCGCCCGCAAGGCGCGCAGGGCATGCTTGCAGTGAGCCTGGGCGCGTTCGATGCCTATCAGCGCGGCGAGGCGTGGACGTGGGAGCATATGGCGCTGTGCCGGGCGCGTCCGCTGACCGGGTCCGCCACGGTGCGGGCCAAGGTGCGCGAGGCAATCGTAGCGGTCCAATCGCTACCGCGCGACGACGCGCAGACCCGCGCCGATTCGGCCAAGATGCGGGCCGAGATGGCGCGCCACAAACCGCCGGCGGGGCCGCTCGACATCAAGCTTGGCCCGGGTGGGCTGGTCGATCTCGAATTTGCCGTCCACACGCTCCAGCTGACCCACCGCGTCGGGCTCGACCCGCGGCTCGAGGTCGCGCTCGCCGCGCTGGTCGAGGCCGGGCTGATCGACGCTGGCGCCGATCCCGACTTGAGATTGCTGAGCCGCGTGCTGGTGGTGTTGCGCCTCGTCGCGCCCGAGGGCATGGAACCCGTCGAGCAATCTCGAGCCTTGGTGTCGTCGCTGTGCGGCTATGACAATTGGCCGGGGCTGATCGACGCGATTGCCGCGGCGCGGGAGCGGATCGCGGCGCGCTGGGCACACGTCAAAGGGGATGAAAGATGATCGGCGAAGGCGACAAGGTTCCGGCACTGATGGCCCGGCTGAGCGACGGCCGCGAGGTCAATCTCGCCGCGCCGGCCGCCCCGCTGGTGCTGTATTTCTATCCCAAGGACGATACTTCGGGCTGCACCAAAGAAGCGCAGGACTTTACCGCGCTGGCCGACGATTTCATCGCCGCCGGCGCCACGGTCGTCGGCGTGTCGCGCGACGAGATGAACAAGCATGACAAGTTCATCGCCAAATATGACTTGAAGGTGCCGCTGGCGAGCGATGCCGACGGCGCAATTTCCGAGGCATTCGGAACGTGGGTCGAAAAATCGATGTACGGGCGCAAATATATGGGAATGGAGCGCTCAACCTTCCTCATCGCCGGCGACGGGCGGGTGATGAAGCTATGGCGCAAGATCAAGGTCCCCGGCCACGCCGAGGCGGTGCTCAAGGCCGTGCGCGACCGCTGACGAAATCGAGGATGGCGCGCGCCTGGCGCTCGGAGGCGGGCTCGGGCGCGGGGTCGAGCGAGTGCCGCAGCGCATCGCGCTGGAGCGGTTCGAAGCTCGGCTGAAGCTCTGCCGCGCGGATCAGCGCGGGGCCAAGATCGGCGACCTGCTCGATCACCTGGCCCAACTGCCAGTGGCTGAACCGCTCGACCCCTTCCCATGCCTCACGCTCCAGATTGAGGAAGATGCACGGGCGCGGAGTGCGGATGAATTCATACACCTGGCTCGAGGCGTCGCCGATGTAGACGTCGGCGCTTTGGGTGTAGCTCATGTCGATCGAGGCGAGGCTGCCGCGGTCGATGCGGACGTTGGGCGCGTGGCTTTCGACCACCGGCCCGCCGCGCAATTTGACGTGCGGCGCGACGATGAAGTTCCAGCCGGCGATGCGCTCCATCGCGGCGACGAGGGCGGGACCGTGGCGAAACCAGGTCGATCCGGGCAGCCGGGCATGGGGATTGTAGAGCGCGACCAGCTTGGCATCGTGGAACAATGGCGCGCGCGGCGCGGCAAGCTCGAACTTGGCATAGCCGACGACCGCGATCTGCTCAGGCCGCGCCAAGCGCTTGTCGATCAGCCGCTGCCGGTCCTTGTCGCCGTTGACCAGGGTCAAATTGAAGTGGCGATGCTTGGGATTGTAACCGACCTCGCTGTCGCCCGCGCCATGCTTGAGGTGGATCATCGGCACTTCGAACCACGGCAGCCGCTTCAACAGGCTGCTGCTGGTCTCCGTGGTGACGATTGCGTCGTAGCGCATCAGGCGGCGGTGGTGGAGCAAAGCGGCCAGCGCTCTCGGTGGCGGGCTGAACAGGCCGTCGCGGCGGTACGACGGGGTGGCGAGGTGGATCAGGCGGAGGCGCCGCTCGGGATCGAACTGCTTGACCAAAGCGAGGCCGGCGCGGCTCGCGCCGAGCACATCGACCTCGACCCCGGGCTCGGCGGCGAGGCGCAGCGCGACGGGCAGCCAGTGGAGGTGCTGGTGCGCCTCGGCGAACGCAAGGAAGGCGATGCGGCTCATCGGCGGCCGGGGTAAAGGAGCGCGCCGCTCGCTGTCCAGTAGGCGCAGCTATGAGGTATGATTTGAAAACCGACCGCGCGCCATGCTAGCGGCTCGGTCAACCGGGATTACAGGAGCCGTCAGTGGCCGAGTTCACGCTTCCCAAGAACAGCAAGATCGTCAAGCGGCGCCAATATAAGCCCGAGGCGGGCAAGCGCCTCAAGGCGTTCAAAGTGTATCGCTACGATCCCGACAGCGGCGCCAACCCGCGCTACGACCATTACACCATCGACCTCGACCAATGCGGGCCAATGGTGCTCGACGCGATCATCAAGATCAAGAATGAGATCGACCCGACCCTGACCTTCCGCCGCTCGTGCCGCGAAGGGATTTGCGGGTCGTGCGCGATGAATATCGATGGCAAGAACTGGCTCGCCTGCACGATGGCGATCGAGGACGTGAAGGGCGAGGTCCGGATCACGCCGTTGCCGCACATGGAGGTGGTCAAAGACCTCGTCCCCGACATGAACCATTTCTACGCCCAATATGCGTCGATCGAACCGTGGTTGAAATCCTCGTCCCCCGAGCCCTCGGGCAAGGAGCGCTTCCAGTCGCCGGCCGATCGCGAGAAGCTCGACGGGCTGTACGAGTGCATCCTGTGCGCCTGCTGCTCGACGAGTTGCCCGAGCTATTGGTGGAATAGCGACAAATTCCTCGGCCCCGCGTCGCTGCTTGCAGCCTATCGCTGGCTCGCCGACAGCCGCGACGAGGCGACCGGCGAGCGGCTCGACCAGCTCGAGGATCCGTTTCGCCTCTACCGCTGCCACACGATCATGAATTGCGCCAACGCCTGTCCCAAGGGACTCAACCCGGCGAAAGCGATCGCCGAAACCAAGAAACTGGTCGCCGAGCGCGCGGCGTGAGCGAGGAGTCGTCGCGCGTGCCGACCGGTGCGGTGCCGCACCCCGACCATCCCGACTGGTATTATTGGCCCGATGTTCCCAGCGACAGCTTTGCCGGGCAGATCGGGTCGGTGCTGTTCCGGGCCGAGGGCGGCAAAAAGTCTGGGGCGGCGCGGGTGCGGATGCATCCAACCGCCTTTCACCTCAATTTCGGCGGGTCGATCCACGGCGGCGCGGTGATGAGCTTCATCGACATGGCGCTGTTCGCCGGCGGGCGCTGCGCCGGGATGGGCGAAGGCCATTATGTCACACTCGACTGCGCGACCCATTTCATCGCCCGCGGCACGATTGGTGTTCCGCTTGACGCGGTGGTGAGGCTGGTCGGGCAGACCAAGGGCGGTCACGTCTTCCTGTCGGGGCATTGCGAGCAGGACGGCACGACCACCCACAGCTTCACCGGCACGCTCAAACGAGTGCGCGACCGGGCATGACCGGGCCGGTCGGCAGGGCCTTTGCCACGCTGGTCGCGGCGGGCGAACTGAAACCCGATACCGACCAGAAAAAGGCCGTCGCCGCGCTCGATCGCTTCGCCGCCCGCCTTGGCCAGTCCAACGGCGGCTTGCTGTCGCGGCTGTTGGGCAAACCTGCGGCAACCTGCGGAGTCTATCTGTGGGGCGGGGTGGGGCGCGGCAAATCGATGCTGATGGACCTCGCTTATGACCATATCGCGGTCAGCCCCAAGCGCCGCACGCACTTCGCGCCGTTCATGCTCGACGTCCATCAGCGGCTGCGAGCGGCGCGCGCGAGTGAGGAGGGCGACCCGGTGATCGCGGTCGCCAAGCAACTCGCCGATGAGGTTAAATTGCTCGCCTTCGACGAGATGATGGTGACCAATCCAGCCGATGCGATGATCATGTCGCGCTTGTTCACCGCCATGATCGACGAAGGGGTGGCGATCGTCACCACCTCGAACCGTCCGCCGTCGGAGCTCTACAAGGATGGGCTCAATCGCGAGTTGTTCATGCCGTTCATCGGGCTGATCGAGACGCGGATGGAGGTGGTGCACCTGAACGGCCCGACCGATTACCGGCTCGATCGCCTGGCCGGGCTCGACACCTGGCTGGTGCCCAATGGGGCCGAAGCGAGCGCCAAGTTAAGCGAGGCATTCTTCCGGCTGACCGATTATCCGCTCGAGGACCGCGATCACGTCCCGGCGGAGGAACTCGACGTCGATGCGGGCCGCACGCTGCATGTGCCCAAGGCATTGAAGGGCGTCGCAGTGTTTTCGTTCAGGAAATTGTGCGGCGAAGCGCGCGGCGCGGCCGATTATCTCGCCGTGGCGCGGCGCTTTCACACCGTGATCCTGGTCGGGGTGCCGGTGCTGAGCCGCGAGATGCGCAACGAGGCGGCGCGGTTCGTGACTTTGATCGACGCGCTTTACGAGCATCGCGTCAAATTGCTCGCCGCGGCCGATGCCGAACCGGCCGATCTTTATCCCGCTGGCGATGGCCGGTTCGAGTTCGAGCGGACGATCAGCCGGCTCGAGGAAATGCAGAGCGCCGATTATCTTGGCGAAGGGCACGGGCTGGCCGCTGCGACGCTTGAAGGAGTGCGAGCATGACACGTGAACAACATGCCGAGATGAGCAAGGTCCCGGCGATCACGCTCGGCTTCTGGATCGCCAAGATTCTCGCCACCACGCTCGGCGAGACCGCGGGCGACGCGGTGACCATGACGTGGCTCGGCGAAACCACCGACGCGGCCAGCAACGCGATCAGCGGCTATCTCGTCGGGACCTTCATCTTCGGGATTGCGCTGCTCGCGCTGGTGTTGCTCCAGATCAGGGCGCGGCGCTTTCATCCGTTCCTCTATTGGGCGACGATCATCGCCTCGACCACCGCCGGGACGACGCTGGCCGATTTCGCCACTCGGTCGCTGGGCATCGGCTACACCGGGGGCTCGGCGTTGCTGTTGATGCTGGTGCTAGCCTCGCTTGGCAGTTGGAAGGCGGTCGAAGGCAAGGTGTCGACCGACCAGATCGTCACCGCGCGGACCGAAGCCTTTTACTGGACGACGATCACCTTCAGCCAGACGCTCGGCACCGCGCTGGGCGACTGGGCGGCGGACACCGGCGGGCTCGGTTATCTCGGCGCGGCGGCGCTGTTCAGCGGGCTGATCGCGCTCGTCGCCCTGCTCTATTTCACCACCCGCACCAGCCGGATCGCATTGTTCTGGGCGGCGTTCATCCTGACCCGGCCGCTAGGGGCGACGGTCGGCGATTTCCTCGACAAGCCGCTCGCCAAGGGCGGGCTCAACTTCTCGCGCCCGCTCGCCTCGGCGGTGCTTGCGGTGGCGATCGTGCTGATCATCCTGCTCGTGCCGCAGCGCTCCAAGACCAAAGCGCCAACGGACTGAGCGCCGCCGCTTCAAAAAAACCGGCCGCGCGGTTGCCCGCGCGGCCTGATTGCCTGAGTTCGATCGCGTTAAAGGATCGCCCTGATGATCCGTTGGACCAGGCTGGTGCGCGGATCGACGACATAGATATTGTTGTCGCGGTAGATGTAGCGAGAGTTGGGATCGAGGTTGTACTGGTTGCGATATTGCACCGGGATGTTCGAATAAGGCGTGTAATAGCCATAGCCGCCCGGCACCCGCTGACCCTCGCGGAACAGGCGTTTCGCCTGCCCCGGGGGCATGCAGCCATTATGCTTCTTGGCCAGCCCCGGCGGGCAGGCATTGCGACCGTAATTGTTCGAATAGCGCATCGCGTAACGATAGCCTTCGCGGCGATCGTCGATGCGGTTGCGGTTCATGTCGATATACCGCTCGCGCCAGTCGGCGATGCCGTTGCGATTGATGTCGGTGACGCGGCGTTCGCGTGAGTCGATGATGCCGTTGCCGTTGAGATCGGCATAAGCGCGCTCGCGATAATCGGGGACGCCGTTGGCGTTGCGGTCATAACGGCTCTGCGCGGCGGCAGGCGCCGCAAAGGCGAACAGCGCGATCACGCTGGCGCCAATGATCATGTTCCTCATGGGATACTCCTGGTTCATGCCTGTTGACCGATCAACCACGGGCCGAACCGCAATGTTCCGTAGCGAAAGCCGGACCGGGCCGGGCAAGCGCTCAATTGCTCTCCGGAAACAAAAAGGGCCGCCCCGCATCACGGAGCGGCCCACGGCCGGTTGCACTCGACCGTTTGCGGTCTGCGCCTAGCGCAGGATCGCGCTCAGCACCTGGCTGATGAGGTTGGTCCGGGGATCAACCCCGTAGACGTAATTCTGGTCGTAGATGTAGCTGCCGTACGGATCGAGGTCGTATTGGCTGCGGACGTCGTACGGGATCTGGTTGTACGGGGTGTAGCCGTTGTAGCCATAAGGCAGGCGCTGACCGACGGCGTAGCGCTTCTTGGCCTGGCCCGGGGGCAGGCAGCCATTGTTCTTCTTGGCCAGCCCCGGGGGACAATTGCCCGCGCCATAGCCATGATTTGAATGGTCGCCATAGGCGGTCGAATGATTGCCCTTGTCACGATTGCCATGGCCCTTGCCGGGCTTGGCGGCGGCGGGAGCGGCGACGACGAACGCCGCAGCGCCCGCAAGGATGAGGATGTTCTTCATGCGCTTGTTCTAGCGCGCGGTGGATGAACCCCTTGTGACCATGCGGTTAAGCCGGTTGAAGCCCACGGCTTGTCGGTCTAGAGCGCGCCCAAATCCGCGCGCTCGTGCGGACCCACAGCAGCGCAAAGGACAGCAGCACCCGCCATGGCTCGCAAGAAAATCGCGCTGATCGGCGCCGGGATGATCGGTGGAACGCTGGCCCACCTCGCCGCGATGCGCGAACTTGGCGACATCGTCCTGTTCGACATTGCCGAGGGCACGCCGCAGGGCAAGGCGCTCGACATATCGCAGGCCGCGCCGGTCGACGGCTATGACGTCACGCTCAAGGGCTCGAACGATTATGCCGACATCGCCGGCGCCGACGTGTGCATCGTCACCGCCGGGATCGCGCGCAAGCCGGGGATGAGCCGCGACGATCTGCTCGGCATCAATTTGAAGGTGATGAAGGCGGTCGGCGAGGGGATCAAGGCCAACGCCCCGAACGCGTTCGTGATCTGCATCACCAACCCGCTCGACGCGATGGTATGGGCGCTCCGGGAATTTTCGGGGCTGCCGCACCACATGGTCGTGGGCATGGCGGGCGTGCTCGACAGCGCCCGGTTCCGCCACTTCCTCGCCGACGAGTTCAAGGTCTCCGTAGAAGACGTCACCGCCTTCGTCCTCGGCGGCCACGGCGACACGATGGTCCCGATCGTGAACTATTCGACCGTCGCCGGAATCCCGATTCCCGACCTCATCAAGATGGGCTGGTCGACGAGCGAACGGATCGACGCGATCGTCAAGCGGACGCGCGGCGGCGGCGGCGAGATCGTTGCCTTGCTCGGCAATGGCAGCGCTTTCTACGCCCCCGCCACCAGCGCCATCGCCATGGCGGAGAGCTTCCTCAAGGACAAGAAGCGCGTTCTCCCTGCCGCCGCCAACCTCACCGGCCAGTACGGGATCAACAATCTCTACGTCGGCGTGCCCGTGGTGATCGGCGCAGGCGGGGTCGAAAAGATCGTCGAAATCGCGCTCGACGCCGAAGCGCAGAAGAATTTCACCGTCAGCGTCGACGCGGTCAAGGAACTGCTAGTGGCCTGTCGGGCGATTGACGGCTCGCTGGCCGGATGACTCTGTTATTCTCCCTCATCGGATTGCTGTTGCTGATGATTGGCGTCGTCGGCGTCTGGCAACGCGACTGGCGACCAATGTGGGGCGCGCAAGCCTATATGGCGCTGTTCGTGCTTGTCTGCCTGACGGTCGATTTTTGGTATGGCTGGGTCGGCATGTCGCGCGGTGACGGGTTCGCACTGCTGGGTCTGATGATGTTCGGCGTTTTTGCCGGCGCAATTGCCCTGTTCGTGCTTCTCGTCGGCGCCATCATCCATGCGGTGCGCGGCCCTCGCCCTACCGGGCAAGACAATATCTAAGATAAGGACCCACATGAGCATTCTCGTCGACCGCAATACCAAGGTCATCACCCAAGGCATGACCGGCGAAACTGGGACGTTTCATACCCAGCAGGCGCTCGATTACGGGACGCAGATGGTTGGCGGGGTGACCCCTGGCAAGGGCGGGACGATGCATATCGGGCTGCCGGTGTATGACACCGTCGCCGAGGCAGTTGAGAAGACCGGCGCGACCGCCAGCGTGATCTACGTGCCGCCGCCGTTTGCGGCGGATTCGATCCTTGAGGCGATCGATGCCGAAGTGCCGCTGATCGTCTGCATCACCGAGGGCATTCCGGTGCTCGACATGGTCAAGGTCAAGCGCGCCTTGTGCGGGTCTAAGTCGCGGCTGATCGGGCCCAACTGTCCCGGCGTGCTGACCCCTGAGGAATGCAAGATCGGGATCATGCCCGGCTCGATTTTCAAGAAGGGCAGCGTCGGGGTCGTGTCGCGATCGGGCACTTTGACCTATGAGGCGGTATTCCAGACCACCAACGAAGGCCTTGGCCAGACCACCGCGGTCGGGATCGGCGGCGATCCGGTCAACGGCACCAACTTCATCGACGTGCTCGAGCTGTTCATGGCCGACGACGCGACCAAGTCGATCATCATGATCGGCGAGATCGGCGGGGCGGCCGAGGAGGAAGCGGCGCAGTTCATCGCCGACGAGGCGAAGCGCGGGCGCCGCAAACCGATGGTTGGGTTCATCGCCGGGCTGACCGCCCCGCCCGGTCGCCGCATGGGCCATGCCGGGGCAATCGTCGCCGGCGGCAAGGGCGACGCGCCAAGCAAGATCGCGGCGCTGCAGGCGGCTGGAATTACGGTCAGCCCAAGCCCATCTGAGCTAGGGCGCACCCTCACGGAGCTGCTGAAAGGCTAAGGACCGGATCGATGGATTCATTAGCGATCGATCGCGAAGAGGGGCCGAGCTGGGCGCGGCCGAATTGGCCGGTGGCTGAGCTCGACGCGGTGAATCTCGGGCTCGACCCGACCGAGGCGACGCCTGTCCCGAGCGAAGTCGAGGGGATCGGGCAGGTCGGCGCCAAGGCCACGGCGATGGCCACCGCGGCGGGTGCCGATCCCGATGCGGTGCGCCGCGCGGCCGACGATTCGATCCGTGCGATGATGCTGGTGCGAAGCTACCGTGTGCGCGGCCACCTCGCCGCGACGCTCGATCCGCTCGGGCTCGCCCACTTCGCCGAAGTGCCCGAACTCCAGCCAGGGTTCCACGGCTTCACCGAGGGCGATCTCGAGCGCAAGATCTGGCTCGGCGGGACGTTAGGCTTCGACCAGACGAGCGTGCGCGAGCTGGTCGAGTGCCTCATGGCCAATTATTGCGGCACCGTCGGGCTTGAATATATGCACATCAACGACCTTGAGGAGCGCCGCTTCCTCCAGGAGCGGATGGAGGGCAAAAGCGCGACGATCGCCTTTACCCCCGAGGGCAAGCAGGCGATCCTCGAAAAAGTGATCCACGGCGAGCAGTGGGAAAAATTCCTCGCGCGCAAATATGTCGGGACCAAAAGGTTCGGGCTGGACGGCGGCGAAAGCGCGGTCCCGGCGCTTGAATCGATCATCAAATATGGCGGCGCATCGGGCATCACCGAGATCGTCATCGGCATGTCGCACCGCGGGCGGCTCAACGTCCTCGCCAATGTCATGAACAAGCCGTATCGCGCGATCTTCCACGAATTCGCCGGGGGCAGCGCCAATCCCGACGACGTTGGCGGCTCGGGCGACGTGAAGTATCACCTCGGCACCTCGTCGGACCGGATGTTCGACGGCAACAAAGTCCACCTCAGCTTAGTCCCCAACCCGTCGCATCTCGAAGCGGTCGACCCGGTGGTGCTGGGCAAGGCGCGCGCGGTGCAGACGCTGCGCGGCGACCGCGAGGGCGACACGGTGCTGCCGATCCTGCTCCACGGCGATGCCGCCTTCGCGGGGCAGGGAATCGTCGCCGAATGCTTCGGTTTTTCCGGCCTGCCCGGCTACGGCACCGGCGGCACGATCCATTTCGTGATCAACAATCAGGTCGGCTTCACCACCTCGCCGCAATTCGGGCGCTCGTCGCCTTACCCGTCGGATATCGCGAAATCGGTGCAAGCCCCGATTCTCCACGTCAACGGCGACGACCCGGAAGCGGTGACCTTCTGCTGCAAGCTGGCGATCGAATATCGCCAGAAGTTCAATCGCGACATTGTGATCGACATGTGGTGCTACCGCCGCTTCGGTCACAACGAAGGCGACGAGCCGAGCTTCACCCAGCCGTTGATGTACGCCGAAATCGCCAAGCATCCGCCGATCAGCCAGGTTTATGGCGCGCGGCTGATCGCCGAGCAGGTCGTCGACGACAAGTGGATCGACGACAAGACCCACCAGTTCACGACTTTGCTCGAAGGCGAATTCGAGGCCGGAACGTCTTATCTGCCCAACAAGGCCGATTGGTTCGAAGGGCGCTGGTCGGGGCTCGGGCGGCCCGACGAGCCGGTGCGCGGGCGCCGCAACGTCAACACCGCGCTCGATGACGCGCAGTTCGACCGCCTCGGCAAGCTGCTCACTACCGTCCCCGCCGACCTCGCCATTCACAAGACGCTCGGGCGGATACTGGAAGCCAAGGAGAAGATGTTCGCGAGCGGCGAGGGGATCGACTGGGCGACCGCCGAGGCGCTGGCGTTCGGATCGATCGCCGAGGACGGCTATCGCGTCCGCCTGTCGGGCCAGGATAGCGGCCGCGGCACCTTCAGCCAGCGCCACGCGGTATGGGTCGACCAGAATTCGGGCGACAAATATATCCCGCTGCGCACGATCGAGAAGGATGGCGTCCCGAGGTTCGAAGTGCGCGACAGTCCGCTCAGCGAATTCGGCGTACTCGGGTTCGAATATGGCTACAGCATCGCCGACCCCAAGACGCTGGTGCTGTGGGAAGCCCAGTTCGGCGACTTCGCCAATGGCGCACAGACGATCATCGACCAGTTTATCGCCGCTGGCGAGGCCAAATGGCTGCGCGCTTCGGGGCTGACGCTGCTGCTGCCGCACGGCTTTGAGGGGCAGGGGCCCGAGCATAGCTCGGCGCGGCTCGAGCGCTTTCTCCAACTATGCGCCGACGACAATCTCCAGGTCGCCAATTGTACCACCTCGGCGAACTATTTCCACATCTTGCGCCGCCAGATGCACCGCGATTTCCGCAAGCCGTTGATCATGATGACGCCGAAGTCGCTGCTGCGCCACAAGCTCGCCGCGTCGAGCCGCGCGGACTTCGTTGGCGAGGGTCATTTCAAGCGCCTGCTGAACGACCCGACGCCGCCAGCGGCGGGGACGACCAAGCGGCTGGTTTTATGCTCGGGCAAGGTCGCTTATGAGCTGATGGAGGCGCGCGACGCCGCTGGCGGCGGGGATACCGAGATCGTGCGCGTCGAGCAGCTTTACCCGTTCCCATCCGAGCCGTTGGTCAAGCGGTTGAAGACCATGCCGGGCCTGGCCGATTTGGTGTGGGCGCAGGAAGAACCGAAGAATAATGGCGCGTGGAGCTTTGTCGCCGACTTGATCGAAGCGGCGCTCGCCGAGGCCGGGTTTGGAGCAATGCGCCCGCGCTATGCCGGACGCGCCGCCGCCGCTTCGCCCGCGACCGGGCTTGCCAAGCGCCACGCCGCCGAACAAGCAGCATTGATCGCCGACGCGCTCGGCCACACCGACCCACTCGCGCCCAGCGCCAAAGCTTCGTAAGGATTTTTGATGGCAACCGATGTGAAGGTCCCCCAGCTTGGCGAGTCGATCACCGAGGCGACCGTCGGCCAGTGGCTGAAAGGCCCTGGCGACGCGGTCGCGCTCGACGAGCCGATTGCCAGCCTCGAGACCGATAAGGTCAGCGTCGAAGTGCCGTCGCCGGTGGCGGGGACGCTGAGTGAACAACTATTCAACGTCGGCGACACCGTCGCGGTCGGTGCGGTGATTGCTCGCGTAAGCGAAGGTGGCGCGAGCGCGGCGGCTTCGGCGCAGGCGGCAGCTCAGGCTTCGGCGCAGGTGGCGGCTCCGGTTCAGGCTTCGGTTCAGGCTCCGGCGCAGGCGGCGGCGGATGCTACCACCAACCCCGCCGGCCCGGCCGAAACCCCGATGCTGCGCGGCGACGAGCATGCTCCCGATGCGGCCAAGCCCGGCGCCGCCAACGATGCATCGCTGACGCTATCGCCGGCGGTGCGCCGCGCGGTGCTGGAGCACCATGTCGATCCGTCGGCGATCAAGGGCAGCGGCAAGGACGGCCGGCTGACCAAGGACGATGTGCTGGCGGCCGCCAAGTCGAAGGAAAACAGTTCCCCGGCGAAGGCCGGGGCCCAGGCCGAAGCGAAAGTTTCGGAAGCCTCGCCGTCAGCGCCTGCAGCGCAACCGGCCCCGACCCCGGCCTCCGCCGGGGTACGAAAAGAGGAGCGGGTCAAAATTTCCCGCATGCGGGAGACGATCGCGACCCGGCTCAAGGAAGCGCAGAACACTGCCGCGCTGCTCACCACCTTCAACGACGTCGACATGTCGGCGGTGATCGACGCCCGCGCCCGCTACAAGGATCTGTTCGAGAAAAAGCACGGCATCCGCTTGGGCTTCATGGGGTTCTTCGTGAAGGCGGTGGCGCTCGCCGCCAAGGACGTGCCCTCGGTCAACGCCCGCATCGACGGCGACGAGATCGTCTATCACGATTACCTCGACCTCTCGGTCGCGGTGTCAGCGCCCAAGGGACTGGTCGTCCCGGTGGTGCGCGACGCCGACCGGATGAGCTTCGCCGAGATCGAAAAAGCGATCGCCGCCTATGGCAAAAAAGCCAAGGACGGCACGCTCAGCATCGACGACATGAAGGGCGGTACCTTCACCATCTCCAACGGCGGCGTGTTCGGTTCGTTGCTGTCGACCCCAATCATCAACCCGCCGCAATCCGCCGTGCTTGGCATGCACCGCATCGAGGAGCGCCCGGTGGTCAAGGACGGCGCGATCGTCGCCCGCCCAATGATGTATTTGGCGCTGACCTACGACCATCGCCTGGTCGACGGCCGCGAAGCGGTCACCTTCCTCGTCCGCGTCAAGGAAGCGATCGAAGACCCGACGCGTCTTCTGATCGACCTTTAAGGATATAAAATGGCTGACTTCGACTTTGATCTTCTCGTCATTGGCTCAGGGCCCGGCGGCTATGTCGCCGCGATCCGCGCCGCGCAATTGGGGCTCAAGACGGCCTGCGCCGAAGGCCGCGCGACGCTCGGCGGGACATGCCTTAACGTCGGCTGCATCCCGTCGAAGGCATTGCTCCACGCGTCCGAGCTGTACGCCGAGGCCAAGTCGGGGTCGCTCGCCAAATTCGGCATCGACCTCCAGGGCGCCAGTCTCAACCACGACCAGATGCAGGCCGAGAAATTGAAAGCGGTGACCGAGCTGACCGGCGGGATCGAATTCCTGTTCAAGAAGAACAAGGTCGAGTGGCTCAAGGGCTATGCGACGTTCGAGAGCGCCAATTCGGTCAAGGTCGCGGGAAAGACCGTCACCGCGAAGAACATCCTCATCGCGACCGGATCGTCGGTCACTCCGCTGCCCGGAGTCGCGGTCGACAATGACGGCGGCGTGATCGTCGATTCGACCGGCGCGCTGGCGCTGGCACGAGTGCCCGAACATCTGGTCGTGATCGGGGGCGGGGTGATCGGGCTCGAGCTGGGCAGCGTGTGGCTGCGGCTCGGCGCCAAGGTCACGGTGGTCGAATATCTCGACCAGATCTTGCCGGGAATGGACGAAGAAGTGCGCAAGGAGAGCGCCAAGATTTTCAAAAAGCAGGGCTTCGACATCCGCACCGGAACCAAGGTCACCGGCGCGACCGTCGCGAACGGCAAGGCGACGCTGACGCTTGCGCCCGCGAAAGGCGGCGAGGCGTCGACGATCGAGGCTGACGCGGTGCTGGTCGCGATCGGGCGGCGGCCCAATATCGACGGCCTCGGGCTCGACAAGATCGGCCTTGCGCTCAACGCCCGCGGCCAGATCGACACCGACCACGACTTCCGCACCAGCGTTCCCTCAGTGTGGGCGATCGGCGATGTCATCCCCGGACCGATGCTCGCCCACAAGGCCGAGGACGAAGGCATTGCCGCAGCCGAGAATATCGCCGGCCAGACCGGGATCGTGAACCACGCCGTCATCCCGTCGGTGGTCTATACCCACCCCGAAATCGCCGGGGTCGGGCTGTCCGAGGAGCAGGCCAAGGACGCCGGACACGAGATCAAAGTTGGCAAATTCCCGTTCATGGCCAACAGCCGCGCCAAGACCAACCGCGACACCGACGGCTTCGTCAAGGTGATCGCCGACGCCAAGAGCGACCGCGTGCTCGGGGTGTGGATCATCTCC
>JAJAYY010000246.1 GCA_026785965.1 Sphingomonas bacterium | reverse complement strand
GCTTCCACGCGCTTGCCTCGCCGCAGTGCCTGGTGCGGCTCGAAGGGGTCAGCCCCGAGGCGACGCGGCTGTGGCTGAGCCATGTCCGCGAAGCCCGCCCGATCTATCGCCACGGCGGGCAAGTCGTCGCCTTGATGCTCGCGCTGCCGCTCGCCGGGCTGCTCGGTTATGCTCTGCTGGCGTGGCGTGCGCGGAGCGATCCGGATCGGTTGCGGCGGACGCTCGGCGTGGCTCTCCCCGCGGTGACCGCGCTCGTCCTGCTGTTCTGGCAGACCCGCACTGGCCCCGCGGCGCAGATGATGTCGCTCCCCGGCGCGGCGGCGGTGGCGTTCATCCTCGCCCCGCTCGCTTTCCATTCGAACAGCGCGCTGGTGCGCGTGCCGGGGACGGTGCTGGCGGTGCTGGTCGGGTTGGGCGCGATCGTTCCGCTGGTTGCCGGTCAATGGCCCGACAAGCCCAAGACCGCGGCGCAGAAGGCGGTTGATCGGGCCAATGGCAAATGTCCCTCGCTCGGCGCGATGGCCCCGGTCGCGCGCCAGCCCAAAGGGATCGTGTTCACCTTCGTCGATCTCGGTCCGCGGCTGATCGCGGTCACACATCATGACGCGATCGCCGGCCCCTACCACCGCAACGACCGCGCCATCGCCGACGTCATGAACGCCTTCCGCGGCGACGCGGCGCAGGCGCGGCGGATCATCGTCGACGACTATCGCAGCGACTATCTGTTGGTCTGCCCGCACATGTCGACCGCGACGATCTTCGAAAGCGAAGCACCGAAGGGATTTTACGTCGCGCTGACCAAGGGCCAGGTCCCGGCGTGGCTCGCACCGGTCGACCTGGGGCCGAAATCACCCCTGATGATGTGGCGGGTCGTGCGTTAGAGGCTGTTTCATGTTCGCGGGCCGGCGCCGTCTAGCTGCGACAGACTTCAGGCGAGCGACGGAAAGCTCTGCTTGACGCCGTCGATCACGAATTGCGCGGCGAGCGCGGCGAGGATCACGCCGAGGATGCGGGTGATCATCGCTTCCAATTTGGCCCCGACCAACCGCATCAGCGGACCCGCGCTGAGCAAGGCGAGCAGGGTGAGCATGATCACCAGCGTCATCGCGCCGAGCACGATGCCCCATTCGAGCGCTCCTTCGGCGCGGCCGACGAGCAGCATGATCGTGGCAATCGATCCTGGCCCGGCGATCATCGGGATCGCCATCGGGAACACCGAAATATCCTCGGCCTCGGGGGTGCCTTCGATCTCCTTGGCGCGTTCCTCGCGCCGCTCGGTGCGTTTTTCGAACACCATTTCGAGCGCGATGATGAACAGCATGATCCCACCGGCAAGGCGGAAACTGGCCAGGCTGATCCCGAGCGTGCGCAGCAGCGGCTGGCCCAGGAAGGCGAAGAAGATCAGGATGAACCAGGCGACGACCGCCGATCGCACCGCCATCTTGCGCCGGTGCGCGGCATCGCCGCCGCGCGTCAACGAAGCAAAGATCGGCGCACAGCCGGGCGGGTCGATAATCACCAGCAGGGTGACGAAGGCGGTGGTGAACAGCTCAATCACAATTGTTTCTCGTAGCGAAAGCCTTCGCGCCGCGCCGCCGAGACGAAGGTGTTGCGGATCAGGCAGGCGATGGTCATCGGCCCGACCCCGCCCGGCACCGGGGTGATCGCGCCCGCGACTTCGCTGGCCGAAGCGAAATCGACGTCGCCGACGAGTCCTGCCTCGGTGCGGTTGATACCGACGTCGATCACCGTCGCGCCGGGTTTGAGCCACTCGCCCTTGACCATGTTCGCGCGCCCGACCGCGGCGACGACGATGTCGGCCTGGCGCACCACCGCGGGAAGGTCTGTGGTGCGGCTGTGCGCGATGGTCACGGTGCAGCTGTCGCCAAGCAAAAGCAGCGCCATCGGCTTGCCGACGATGTTCGAGCGCCCGATCACCACCGCCGATTTGCCCGACAAGTCGCCCAGTTCGGCGCGCAGCAGCTTGAGGCAACCGAGCGGGGTGCACGGCACGAAGCCATCAAGCCCGATCGCGAGCCGACCGGCATTGACCGGATGGAAGCCGTCGACATCCTTGTCGGGGTCGATCCGGGTGATCACCTTGGTGGCGTCAATCTGCGGCGGTAGCGGCAGCTGGACGAGGATGCCGTCAACCGCGGGGTCGGCATTGAGTTGGTCGACCAGAGCGAGGAGGTCGGCTTCGGGCGTGTTGCTAACGAGCTTATGCTCGAAACTTGCCATTCCCGCCTCAAGCGTCGCCTTGCCCTTGGCGCGGACATAGACCGCCGAGGCGGAATCCTCCCCGACCAGCACTACCGCGAGCCCGGGCGCGCGCCCGGTGGCGGAGCGAAAGGCGGCGACCTGGGTGGCGACGTCGGCGCGCAGCGCGGCGGCGATCGCCTTGCCGTCGATGACCTTGGCGGTCACATCAAGGTCGCGCTGGTCTCAAGCGCGAGGCCTTCGACCAGCTTGCGGACGACCTGGATAGCGATGATCAGCACGATCGGCGAAAAATCGATCCCGCCGAAGTCGGGCATCAGTTTGCGGATCGGCCGGTACAGCGGCGCGGTCAGCCGGTCGAGGCCGTTGAGCACGGTGCGGACGAAGTTGGACGAGGTGTTGATGACGTTGAACGCCACCAGCCAGCTGAGAACCGCCTGGGCGATGATGATCCACACCAAAAGCTGGAGGATCATGTCGACGATGCCGAAGAGTGCGTAAAACATGGCGCTCACTTAGCCGCCGATGGCGCAGCGCTCAATCTTGTTGCAAGACCGTTCCAGGCCCCCCCCCCCCCCCCGCCCCCCG
>JAJAYY010000245.1 GCA_026785965.1 Sphingomonas bacterium | reverse complement strand
ATCGCGCCCCAGGTGACGATCGTGATCGCATCACCTTCGCGGGTCTTTTTCGCTTTGCCGAATGGCAGCACGAACGCGTCGCCCGGCCACGGTCGCCGCGCCCAGGCGTCGTCGAGCATCGCGCGATGTTCGAAGAAGATCACCGGATCGTGTCCGCGCAAGCTCGCCCGCAGCAGCCCGACCGCATCCTCGGCGTTCGACGGTACCGCCACCTTCCACCCGGGATTGTGGACGAACTGCACCTCATTGGTCTGGCTGTGCCACGGGTCGCCGCATTTGAAGAAGCCGCCCGGGATGCGCAGCACCATTGGCGCCGAAAAGCGGTTCGCGGTGCGCCAGCGCATCGTCCCGCAATCGTTGATCTGCTCGGTCGCCGGCTCGGCATATTTGCGGAACTGGATTTCGGGCACCGGCATCAGCCCGGCCAGCGCCATCCCGACCGCTCGGCCGATGATCCCTTCTTCGTTGAGGCTGGTGTCGAACACCCGGTCGTGGCCATATTTGTCCTGAAGCCCAAGCGTCACCGCGTGAACCCCGCCCTTGGGCCCGACATCCTCACCAAACACCAGCACGCGCGGGTTGGCCGCAAGCTCCTGATCGAGGGTGCGGCGGATCGCGGTCACCATGTTGATCCGCTGGCCCTCGGGCCGCGCCTGCTCGTCGATGTTGAGCGCAAGCCCCGCGCCGCCGCCGACCTTGCTCGCCTCGCCGTCGAAGAACACATGCTCGAGCACGCGCTCGGGCGATGACACGCCGCGGCCTTCCGCCTCCTCGCGCGCTTTTTCAACCTCGGCCGCGACCGACGCCTCGATCAGCCCCCAGTCGATATCGGCGGCGAAGGCCTTCAATTTGGGCAGCGGATCGCGCGCCCATTCGGCCTTGACCACCGCATCCGGCTTGTAGGTCTGCGTATCCTGGAAGCTGTGCCCTTCCAATCGCGGCACGGTCAGCCGGATCAGCGCCGGCCCCTTACGGCCGCGAACATGGCGCACCGCCTCGCCGATCAGCCGCGCTGCTTCGGCCGGCTCGGTCCCGTCGCCGCTGAAAATCGTCAGCCCGGCAAAGCTCGCCAGATTGGCGGCAATGTCGCCCCCGGGAGTCTGGTAGGACGAAGGCACCGAGATGCCATAGCCATTGTCCTCTATGTAAAATAACATCGGCAAAGATTGCGTGGTCGCAATGGTTAATGCGGCCCAAAATCCACCCGTGGCACAGCTCGCGTCGCCGCCGAGAACCACGCCGATCGCGCCCTTCGCAGTTTCGCCGAGCACGCGCTCCTTATAGGTCACCGCCTGCGCCCAGCCCGCCGCGGGGGCATATTGCGCGCCGACCCCGCCGCACATCGGCAACGCGTGACAGCCTCCGGGATTGGGGTAATTGAACACCACGCCGATATCGCGACCGTCCGAATAGCCCCCTGCCCGGCCCATTCCCGATCCGAGCGCATCGGCGAGGCGAACACCGAGCGCGAGCAGCATCGGCCGCGAGCGATAGTAGCCGCACGCCGCGTCGCCATCTTTCAGTTGAAGGCCAAGGATGACTTGGGCCATGTCATGCCCGCGCGCCGAAAATTGGTAGAGCACCTTCTTCTCGGGGACGAGCCGCGTTTCCTCGAGCGCATCGAGCGCGCGGCTGATCGTCACCAGCCGCGCCACCTCGGCCCAATCGACTGCGACCTCGGCCCTAAAGTCGGCCTCAGCCATCGAGTGTCTCGACCACTGCGGCGATGAATCGGTCGATCGCGCCATCGGCCATGCCGAGCACGTTGAAGCGCCCGCTGTCGGCCATGTAGATCGCCTGCTCGTCGCGCAGCTTGCGCACTTCCGCGACATCAAACGGCAGCATCGAAAACATGCCATGCTGGTCGCCGATATAGGCCAGCCGCGGGTCGGCGCCGGCAATGCGCGCGCGGATGCGGACAATGCGCGCGCGCATGTCGCTCAATTCGGCGCGCCAATCGGCGGTCAGTGCGGAATCTTCAAGCACGATCCGCACTGCCGCGGCGCCATGATCGGGCGGCATCGACCACATTTCACGCGCGATCTGGAGCACATGGTCCATCGCCGTTCGCGTTGCCGCCGCGCGCGCGGTCTTGAGCCATAACGACCCGACGCGGTCGCGATAGACTCCGAAATTCTTGTCGCAGCTATGCGCCACCACCACTTCGTCGCACGCGTCGAGCAACAGGTGCAGCCCGGCTGCGTCCTCGTCGAGCCCGCGTCCCAGCCCCTGGTAAGCAAGGTCGACCAACGGCAGCAGGCGGCGGTCGGCGACGGTGCGAACGTCCTCGGCCCATTGCTTGGGGTCGAGATCGGCGCCGGTCGGATTGTGGCAGCAGCCGTGGAGCAGCACGACATCGCCCGCCTGCGCACCGTCGAGCCGCTCGATCATCTCGTCGAAGCGGATCGCGTGCGCCGCGCGGTCGTAATAGCCGTAGCGCGCGACTTCGAGCCCTGCCGCCTCGATCACCGGAATATGGTTGGGCCAGGTCGGGGTGCCGACCAGCACGCGCGCCCCCGGCCGCGCCGCCGCGATCAGCTTGAACCCGAGCGCCAGCGCGCCGCATCCGCCCGGCGTGTGCAGCCCAAGAATGCGCTCGTCGGCGGAATGCGCGCCAAGCACGATCGGCCGCAGCAATTCGGTGAACCTTTTGTCGCCCGCGCCGCCAAGGTAGCTTTTGCTCGTCTGGCTGTCCCACAGCCGCTGTTCGGCAGCCTTGATGCAGCGCAGGAT
>JAJAYY010000244.1 GCA_026785965.1 Sphingomonas bacterium | reverse complement strand
CTCGCGCCCTGCCGTAGCGGTGAGCGATCCGGCGCGCCCGATCGCCGCCGCGGCGGCGCTCCGCAAAGACATAGCGCGCAAGGGCAAGGGCGCGCCCGGGCAGGCCAGCCTCGCGCTCGGCGATTCTTTTCAGCTTCCGCCGCTGTCGCTGCTCACGCCGCCGTCGGCGACCGGCAAGACCCCCATCGATCGGGCCGGGCTGGAGCGCAACGCGCGCCTGCTCGAAAGCGTGCTCGAGGATTTCCACGTCCGCGGAGACATTGTCGAAGTCCGCCCCGGCCCGGTGGTGACGATGTACGAACTCGAACCCGCGAGCGGGATCAAGGCGAGCCGCGTGATCCAGCTCGCCGACGACATCGCGCGCAACATGTCGGCGCTGTCGGCGCGCGTCGCGACCATTCCCGGGCGAAGCGTGATCGGTATCGAACTGCCCAACGCCAAGCGCGAAGGCGTGTCCTTGAGCGAGCTGGTCGGCAGCCAGGCCTACGAAGACCAGAACATGTCGCTGCCCTTGATCCTCGGCAAGAATATCTCGGGCGACCCGGTGATCGCCGACCTGGCGCCGATGCCGCATCTGCTCGTCGCGGGGACTACCGGATCGGGCAAGTCGGTCGGCCTCAACTGCATGATTCTGTCGCTGCTGTACCGCATGGGCCCCGACGAGTGCCGCATGATCATGATCGATCCCAAGATGCTCGAATTGAGCATTTATGACAATATTCCGCATTTGCTGGCGCCAGTGGTGACCGAGCCAGGCAAGGCCATCCGCGCCTTGAAATGGACTGTCGAGCAGATGGAGGAGCGCTATCGGATGATGGCCAGCCTCGGGGTGCGTCAGCTCGCCAGTTTCAACCAGAAAGTCCGCGATTCGAAGGCCAAGGGCGCACAGCTCGGGCGCAAGGTCCAGACCGGCTACAACGCCGACAGCGGCCAGCCGATCTACGAAACCGAAGAGCTCGACTACGAAGTTCTGCCGCAGATCGTGGTGATCGTCGACGAACTCGCCGACCTGATGATGACCGCCGGCAAGGAAGTCGAATTTCTTATCCAGCGGCTGGCGCAGAAGGCGCGCGCCGCCGGCATCCACCTCATCATGGCGACCCAGCGCCCGTCGGTCGATGTCATCACCGGGGTGATCAAGGCCAATTTGCCGACCCGGATCAGCTTCCAGGAGACGAGCAAGATCGACAGCCGCACGATCCTTGGCGAGCAGGGCGCCGAGCAACTGCTCGGCAAGGGCGACATGCTGTACATGCCGGGTGGCAAGCAGATTCTGCGCGTACACGGCCCGTTTGTGTCCGACGAAGAGGTCCGCCTGGTCGCCGATCATTGGCGCAAGCAGGGTGTCCCAGATTACATTCAGGCCGTAACCGAGGAGCCCGAGGACGGCGGCTACCTATTCGACGGCCAGCCGACCGGCGAGGACGATGCTGAAACCCAGCTTTACCGCAAGGCGATCCAGGTTGTCGCCGAAAGCCAGAAAGCCTCGGTCAGCTACCTTCAACGCCAACTGCGCGTCGGCTACAACAACGCCGCGCGGCTGATCGAACGGATGGAAAAGGACGGTCTGGTTGGCGTTCCCGACCACGTCGGTCGCCGTGAAGTGCTGATCGACACCGAAGGCCATGCCATCTGAGGGACGCGGAGCTGAACGCGAGGGAACCCATGGGTTCAGGGCGCATTCAATGGCGCAAGGCCATTCGCTGACCAACTTTCCAGGAGATTTGCATGTTTGTCACTTCCCCCTTTGCGCGCGCGCTGGTTCCGGCATTGGCCGCGATGGCCGTTGCCGCGCCGGCGATTGCCGCTTCCTCGGCCGATCTCAAGGCGGTCGAGAGTCACCTCGCCCAGACCCAGACGATGGTCGCCCAATTCACCCAGACCGACGGTCGCGGGCGCCAGTTGAGCGGCACGCTATCGTTGAAGCGTCCGGGCCGAATCCGCTTCGAATATGGCAAGGCCGCCAACATGCTGCTGGTCGGCAACGGCAAGACGTTGAGTTTCGTCGACTATGAGGTCGGACAGAAGTCGAGCTGGCCGGTTGCCAAGTCGCCGTTGTCGGTGCTGCTCTCGGCCAATCCCGATCTCGGGCGCATCGCCCGCGTCCTTCCGTCGAGCGACCCGCGCGTGGTCGTGGTCCGCGCTCGCGACGCTCGCCGCCCCGAATTCGGGACGCTGGTGCTCGCATTCCAGAAGGCGCCGGGCGCTCCCGCCGGACTGCGCCTTGAAGGCTGGACCGCGATCGACGCGCAGAACAAGAAGACCACCGTCCGCCTGTCGGGGCAGCGCTACAATGTCGCGGTTCCCGAGAGCGCGTTCAGCTTCGTCGAGCCCAAGCGCAAGAAGTGAAATTTCGTCCTCAATCGCAACGGTTAACCGTGGCGACAGGGTTCGGCGATTACTAAGATCGGTGATCGCAACGGGCCGCGGGGTTTCCCCCTGTTACCCTCGACCTGGTGATCGCCTTGCGTGACGAACGCTTGGTTGGCCCTCGCTCCATGCCCCCGGAGCGAGGGCCTTTTAGCATCTGTCCGGGGGATAGATGCTGAAAGGCCCTTCTTCACACGGCCGTTCGGGGCGCTACAGGACGTCTTGTGACCAAGCTCAAGATCGCCTCATGGAACATCAATTCGGTGCGCGCCCGTGCCGAGATCGTCGGCCGCCTGCTCGACGAGGAGCAGCCCGACATCCTTTGCCTCCAGGAAACCAAGGCGCAGGACATCGTCTTCCCCGCCGGACTGTTCCACTCGCGCGGGTACGTCCACCACGAGCTCAATGGCCAGAAGATGCATCATGGCGTCGCGATCCTGTCGCGCCTCCCGCTTCACGACAGCGGACGCCACGACTGGCAGGACAATGGCGAGGCGCGCCATGTCGGCGCTCGGCTCGACTGCGGTATCCGGCTCGAGAATGTCTACATCCCTGCCGGCGGCGACATCCCCGACCGCACCCTCAACCCCAAGTTCGGCCAGAAGCTCGATTTCCTCGAGCGCATGACGCGCTGGTCCGAGAAGTTGGCTGAGCCGACTTTGATCCTCGGCGATTTCAATGTCGCGCCGCTCGAATGCGACGTGTGGAGCCACAAGGCGCTGCTCGACGTCGTCAGCCACACGCCGATCGAGGTCGCCGCGCTCGACCGGCTTCAGCAGTCGCATCAGTGGGCCGATCTCGGCCGCCGTTTTATCCCTGCGCCGGAGCGAAATTTCACCTGGTGGAGTTACCGCTCGAAGGACCATACAGCCAATGACCGTGGTCGCCGGCTCGATCATATGTGGGCTAGCCCAAGCCTCGCCGCGCAGGCCACCGGACACCGCGTGCTCGAACCGTGCCGCAGTTGGGAACGCCCTTCGGACCACGTCCCGCTGATTGTCGAGTTCGAGCTGTGACCAAGGCGGCGTCGCTTGCTCAGGCGATCGCCGCGCTCCGCGCCGGGCGTCCGCTGGCGCTGTCGGGCCAGCCGCTGCTGGCGCTCGAAACCGCAACCGCTGCAATGCTCGACTTGCTCGATCCCGAACATCACGCGACCTTGCTGCTGAGCGGCCCGCGCGCCGCTGCGCTCGGTCTCGCCAACACCCGCGATGCCGCCGATCCCGACCTGCCGGTCGTAATTCAGCGCTGTCCGTGGCTCGGCCAGGTCGAAGCGCTCGCGCTGGCCGATCCGGGCCGCGACCTCGATCGCGCGCCGATCGGCCCGCTCGAACCGCTTCCCCATGGCGATATGGACTTGCTCGGCGCGGCGCTCGACCTTGCCCGCCTCGCCGGCTTGCTCCCCGCCGTGTGGCTGCTGCCTCGGGAAACTGAGGTCATGACGTCGCTCGATGCGACCGCGCTCGTTGCCCCGGTCGGCGCCACGATCGTAGCTCGCGCCGCGCTTCCGCTCGACGGTCTCCCGCCCAGCCAGATGGTCTCGTTTCGTGATCCTGCCAGCGGCGAGGATCATGTCGCGCTGGTGATCGGCGCGTTCGGTGGGCGGCCGCCGCTCGTCCGGTTGCACAGTGAATGCCTCACTGGCGACGTGTTCGGCAGCCTCAAATGCGATTGCGGGCCGCAATTGAAACAGGCGCTCAATCTGATTGGCGCTGCCGGCGGTGGAGTGTTGCTATATTTGCGTCAGGAAGGGCGCGGGATCGGCCTGGCCAACAAATTGCGCGCTTATGCACTTCAGGACCGCGGGCTCGACACGGTCGACGCCAACGCGCGGTTGGGCTTCGCCGACGACGAGCGCGACTATCGCATGGCCGCGGCGATGCTCCGCGCGCTCGGCATCGATCGGGTGCGGCTGCTGACCAACAATCCGAATAAAGTCGCGGGGCTCGAGCACGAAGGCATCGCGGTTGCCGAGCGGGTTGCGCATCACATGCCGACCAACCCGCACAACGCCGACTATATCGCCACCAAGCAGACGAAAAGCGGCCATTTGGGCTAACCCTCCGCTGTCTCCTCCAATTCGCGTTCGGCGGCCTGGCGGGTCCACAGTTCGGCGTAGAGCCCGCCCTTCGCCAGCAATTCGCCATGCGTCCCGCGCTCGGAGATATTGCCCTGGTCGAGGACGATGATCTGGTCGGCGCCGACGATCGTCGACAGACGGTGGGCGATGACGATCGTGGTGCTCGACCAGGGCAAGGTCGCCGAGCGCGGGCGGCATGGCGAATTGCTGGCGAAGGGCGGGCTCTACGCCGAACTGTGGACCCGCCAGGCCGCCGAACGCGAATTGGAGGAGACAGCGGAGGGTTAGCCCAAATGGCCGCTTTTCGTCTGCTTGGTG
>JAJAYY010000243.1 GCA_026785965.1 Sphingomonas bacterium | reverse complement strand
TGTCCCCGAAGTGGAGACGGTCGAGGCCGTCTGAGCTCCGCGTTTCCGCCATTTTTGCTTGCGGCACGCCTCACTCTATGCCCTCATGACGCCAAGCCATGGGAGATAATTCCGCATGATCTTGGCGATCGACAGTTCGACTGCGGCCTGTACCGCTGCGCTGCTTGGCGCCGACGGCACCATTATCGCCGAACGGCACGAGGAGATTGGCCGCGGGCATGCCGAGCGGCTGATGCCGATGGTTGCCGACCTGTTGGATGGCCACATCCCGACCCAGATATTGGTCGGCGTCGGCCCGGGTAGCTTCACCGGGCTGCGCGTCGCGCTCGCCGCTGCGCATGGCATGGCAATCGGTTGGTCGGTGCCGCTGTGCGGAGTCGATTCGCTCGCGCTCGCCGCGGTCGGCGCACCCGGCGATGGGCCCGTCGGAGTCGCCATGCTCGGCGGTCATGGCGAATGGTTCGTCGCCCAATATCAGCGCCCGGGCCTGGCGCTTGTCGTCCCGATCATGAGCATGAGCCCGGCCGACGCCGCCGCCGCGATCGATGCGCCGCTGGTCGTCGGCAGCGCGGCGGAGGGCTTGGTCGGATTGCGCGGTCATGGCGAGGCGTGCGCGCTGCTCCCGCACGCGATCCACGCCATGCTTCTGCCTGCCGCGCTGCGCTCGCTCGACCCGCGCCCGGTCTATGCCCGTGCGCCCGACGCCAAGCCGATGGTCGCGGCATGATCGGGGAGGTGCCGTCCGCTCGCCAGCCCGAAGCCCGGCAAGCCGTCGCAGTGACGTTGCGCCAGGGTCGCGGCGACGACCTCGACGCGGTGATGGAGATCATGTCGAGCGCGTTCGAAGCATCGTTCGGTGAAGCCTGGACCCGCTCGCAATGCGCCGGAATCCTGCCGATGGCGGGGGTCGCGCTGCGCCTCGCCAGCGATGAGCGTTCGCGGGTCACCGGCTTTTCATTGATTCGGTCGATTGCCGGAGAGGCCGAACTGCTGCTGATCGCGGTGTCCCCTGCGGCGCAGCAGCGCGGCATCGGCCGCATCTTGGTTGAGGATTTCATCTCCGAAGCCGTCATGCACGGCGTGCACCGGCTTCACCTTGAAGTGCGCGAAGGCAATCCGGCGATCGCGCTCTACGAACGCGCCGGCTTCTCCACGGCCGGACGGCGGCGGGCCTATTACCACGGCCCCGGCGGCGAGACCCGTGACGCGCTGACCCTCGCCCGTGACGTCTAATTCCTAACCTCAGTCAACGTCGCGTTTTGCTTGCTGGCAAGTAATCCTTCAATTAGAAGACAGTCAGGACCAGTGATGCTTTGTCCTTTTTTCTATCTTCAGCTCGGGAAGATTCACCATGGATAATCAGGGTTATGACGACACGTTGATCACGCTGACGGCAGATATTGTCGCGGCCCACGTCAGCAATAATAGCGTTGCGGTCAACGATTTGCCGCAACTCATTTCAAACGTTCATGGTGCGCTGGCGACGCTCACCGGAGCTAGCGCGGCGCCCGAAGTGCGCGCCGAACCCAAGGTTCCGATCCGCTCGTCGATCAAGCCCGACTACATTGTCTGCCTTGAAGACGGCAAGCGCCTGAAAATGCTCAAGCGTCATTTGATGACTCATTATCAAATGACTCCTGACCAGTATCGCCAGAAGTGGGGTCTCAACTCGGACTATCCGATGGTTGCCCCCAACTATGCCGAACAGCGCCGTATGCTCGCCAAGGCGATCGGTCTGGGCACCAAGCGCCGCAAGACCGTCAAGGCCAAGTGACGATATAACTCGTCATCCCGGGCTTGTCGCGGGATCCGCCTTCCTGCTTTGCCGGATCAAGGACAGGCGGGTCCCGGCTCAAGCCCGGGATGACGAGCTTTCCCCCTTTGACGGCCCTGCACGATCGTCCTAACCAATACCCATGCCGCGCCAGATCAACATCGAACAATTGTGCGCCGACAAGGGGCTGCGGATTACCGAACAGCGCCGGACGATCGCGCGCGTGCTCGGCGAGGCCGAGGACCACCCCGACGTCGAAACGCTCCATGAGCGCGCCGCCGCGGTCGATCCGAAAATCTCGATTGCCACCGTCTATCGCACCGTCCGGCTGTTCGAGGAGGCGGGGATTCTCGAGCGCCACGAATTTGGCGACGGGCGATCGCGCTATGAAGCCGCGTCGGACGCGCATCACGATCATCTGATCGACGTCGAGACCGGCGCGGTGATCGAATTTGTCGATGAGGAACTGGAGTCGCTTCAGCGGCGCATCGCCGAGAAGCTTGGCTACCGCCTGGTCGACCATCGCATGGAGCTTTATGGCGTCGCGGTCGACCGCAGCCGCTGAGATGCCGTCGTCGCGGCTGCGCGCTTATGGCCGCATCGCCCGGCTGGCCCTGCTATTCCTCGCTTACCTCCCGCCGCATCTGATCGCCTGGAGCGGGGGCCGGCGATCGCCGTGGCCGCCGCGGTTCCTGGCGCGGGCGGCGCATATCTCGGGGGCGCGGGTGCGGATTGAAGGCGAACGACTCGATCCCCACAGCCTGATCCTTGCCAATCACACCAGCTGGCTCGACATCCTGATCCTCGGCGGGGCGACGGAGACGCGCTTCGTGTCGAAGGCCGAAGTCGCCGGGGTGCCGCTGATCGGTTGGCTGTCCGACCAGAACCATACGCTCTACATCGACCGTGCCGAGCGCGGCGATGCCCACGGCCAGGTGCGGCGGATCGCGACCGCGCTTGGTGAGCCGCAGCCACTCGCGATTTTCCCTGAAGGCACGACCGGTGACGGCCGCGCGCTGCTGCCGTTTCGGTCGACCCTGCTTCACGCGGTCGCGCCGCCCCCGCGCGAGGCGAGCGTCCGACCGGTGGCGATCGATTATCATGACCAGGTCGACGCGATCGCGTGGCACGGCGGAGAGCCGGGACTGGCCAATGTGCTTCGCGTGCTTGGGCTGGGCGGGACGCGCTCGGTGACGGTTCGACTGCTCGATCCCTTGCCCCACAGCAGCGACCGCAAGGCGCTCGCCCGCTCCGCTCACGCCGCAATCGGGGCCGCCCTCTCTTCCGTCGCTCGGTCCAACGCGCTAGAGGCGCCGACCACATGACCGACCTTCCCAAGACGTTCCGAGTCAAAAGCTTCGGTTGCCAGATGAACGTCTATGATGGCGAGCGGATGGGTGAGCTGCTCGCGGCGCAGGGCATGACTGCGGCGACCGGCGAGGATGCCGACCTCGTCGTGCTCAACACCTGCCACATCCGCGAGAAAGCCGCCGACCGCGCTTATTCCGACGTTGGCCGCTTGCGCCGCGACGACGGCAGCCGGCCGATCATCGCGCTCGCCGGATGCGTCGCTCAGGCCGAGGGCGCGGAGGCGAGCAAGCGCTCGAAAATGATCGATCTCGTAGTCGGGCCGCAAGCCTATCACCGCCTGCCCGAGATGGTCGCAGCCGTCGCCGCCGGTCAGCGCCCGGTCGATACCGACATGCCCGCGATCGCCAAGTTCGCCGCGCTCCCGCCGCGCCGCCGCAGCGGCCCCTCGGCCTTCCTCACGGTGCAGGAAGGGTGCGACAAATTCTGCACTTATTGCGTCGTGCCTTACACCCGCGGCGCCGAGATCAGCCGCCCGTTCGCCGACATCGTGACCGAGGCTCAGGCGCTGGTCGATGGTGGCGCGCGCGAGATCACCTTGCTCGGGCAGAACGTCAATGCGTGGGACGGCGGGCTCGACCGGCTGATCCGCGCGATCGCCCGGATCGATGGGCTTGAGCGGATCCGCTACACCACCAGCCACCCGGCCGACATGAGCGACGCACTGATCGCGGCGCATGGCGAAATCGACAAGCTGATGCCCTACCTCCACTTGCCGGTGCAATCGGGCAGCGATTCGATCCTCAAGGCGATGAACCGCAGCCACACCGCCGACAGCTATTTGCGGCTGATCGAGCGGGTCCGCGCGGCGCGGCCGGGAATTGCCATCTCGGGGGACTTCATCGTCGGCTTCCCCGGCGAAACCGAAAAAGATTTTTGCGACACGCTCGCCATCGTCGATGCGGTGGGTTACGCCTCGGCTTATTCGTTCAAATATTCGCCTCGACCGGGGACCCCGGCGGCGACCATGGAAGGAGCGGTTGAGGCCCAAGTGATGGACGAGCGACTCCAGCGGCTCCAACGCCGCCTCGCCGAGCATAGCCTCGCTTTCAACCATGCGACGGTCGGCACGGATCTGACGATCCTGATTGACCGCAAGGGCCGCCTTCCCGGCCAGATGATCGGCATGTCGCCGTGGCTCCAGGCGGTGTTCATCGACAGTGCTGCTGTGATCGGCGAGATGGTCGATGTGACCATCACCCGCGCGCTTCCCAACAGCCTCGGCGGCGTGCTCCGCAGAGTCGAGGTCGCCGCCTGATGGCCAAGCGCGACCTCGCCCCCGGCCCCGACCCCATCGACGAAGGCCGAGCGCGGCTCGAGCTCGAGTTCGAGCAGCCCTATCTGATCGGGCCGTTGTTCGGCGATTACGACCGTCACCTGGTGATGATCGAGGATCGGCTGGGCGTGCACATTGCGGCGCGCGGCAGCCGGGTGATGATCGAGGGCGAGCCGGACAATGCGGCGCGCGCTCGCGACGTGCTGGTCGGGCTCTACAACCGGCTCGATCAGGGCCATGACGTCGACGCCGCAGCGGTCGAAGCGGTGATCGGCATGGCGAGCCAGCCGCAACTCGACGGGATCATCGCCGATGAGGTTGCCTCGCCACCGGGCGTGATGATCCGCACGCGCAAGAAGACGATCGTCCCGCGCTCGAAAATCCAGACCGCTTACATGCAGGCGCTGGGGCGCGACGACATGATCTTCGCCCTCGGGCCAGCGGGCACCGGCAAGACCTATCTCGCGGTGGCTCAGGCGGTGGCGATGCTGATCTCGGGTCAAGTCGACCGCCTGATTCTGTCACGCCCCGCGGTCGAAGCGGGCGAGCGGCTCGGCTTCCTTCCGGGCGACATGAAGGACAAGGTCGATCCCTACCTTCGCCCACTCTACGACGCGCTCTACGACATGCTTCCGACCGAACAGGTCGAGCGGCGCATTGCGTCGGGCGAGATCGAGATCGCGCCGATCGCATTCATGCGCGGGCGCACGCTGAGCGACGCATTCGTGATCCTCGACGAGGCGCAGAACACCACGCCGATGCAGATGAAGATGTTCCTCACGCGCTTCGGAATGCGCAGTCGAATGGTGATCTGCGGCGATCCCAACCAATCCGATCTCCCGACCGGTACCAAGTCAGGGCTCAACGACGCGGTCGACAAGCTCGACGGAATCGCCAAGCTGTCGATGATCCGCTTCACCTCGGCCGACGTCGTCCGCCACCCGCTGGTCGGCAAGATCGTCGAAGCCTATGAAGGCGCGGGGGCGTGACCATGCTCGATATTGCACTCGACGCCGATCCCGACTGGGACAGTAGCAACTGGGCCGAACTGGCCCGCAGCGCCGCTTGTTCGGCGATCGCCGAAAGCGCTTTCCCGCAGCTTGGACAAGGGCAGCGCAGCGTCGAGCTCGGCATTCGCCTGACCGATGATGAGCAGGTCCGCGCGCTCAATGCCGAGTGGCGCGGCAAGGACAGCGCGACCAATGTCCTGTCCTTTCCGATGGCCGAGGTGGACGAATTTTCCGATGACGCCGACGGCCCCGAGCTAATGCTGGGCGACATCGTGCTGGCGCGCGGGGTGTGCGCCGCCGAAGCCGCCGCCAAAGCGATCAGCATTGAGGCGCACGCCAGTCATCTGTTGGTCCACGGCACGCTCCATTTGCTCGGCTACGATCATCACGACGACGCCGCCGCCGCCGACATGGAAGCGCGCGAAGTGCGCGCGCTGGCCCGGCTCGGTATCGCCGACCCCTATGAGGGAATCGGCTGATGGCGACGTCGCACGAGGACGAAGGCGGATCGCGATTGTGGCGCGGGATGCGTGCGCTGATCTTCGGCGAGGATCATGACGCGACGCTGCGCGACCGGCTTGAGGATGCGATCGACGAGGCCGATGCCGCCGCCCCCAAGCGCGGCGACCTGAGCCCGCTTGAACGGCAGATGTTGCGCAACCTGCTGCACTTCGGCGACCGCACGGTCGGCGAGGTCGCGGTGACGCGCGGTGACATCGTCTCGGTTCCGGCGACGATCAGCTTCGAACATCTCATCGCCGCCTTCGCCGAAGCCGAGCATAGCCGACTGCCGGTGACCGGCGCCGACCTCGATGAAGTGATCGGGATGATCCACATCAAGGACGTGTTCAAGGCGCAGGTCGACCTGTCGCGGCCACGCTCGATCGAAGGGCTGTTGCGCTCGCCATTGTTCGTGCCCGAATCGATGGGGGTGCTCGATCTGCTCGCACGGATGCGCCAGGAGCGGGTCCACCTCGCCATCGTGGTCGATGAATTCGGCGGCACCGAGGGACTCGTCACGATCGAGGATGTAGTCGAGGAAATCGTCGGCGATATCGAAGACGAGCATGACGAGCAGGCTGGCGGGATGCTCGCTTTGCTTGAAGATGGATTGTGGGAGGCCGACGCGCGCGCCGAACTCGACGAGATCGCGCGCGAGGTCGACGCGCGGCTGGTCGCCGAGGATGACGAAGTCGATACGCTCGGCGGGCTGACCTTCCTTCTCGCCGGGCGAATCCTTCAGCCAGGCGAGTCGGTCGAGCATTCGTCGGGCTGGCGGATCATCAGCGTCGAGGCCGATGCGCGGCGGATGATCAAGCTCCGGCTTGAGGCACCCGAAGCGTTTCCCAACGACCCGATCCTCGCCTGACGCATCCTTTGGCGCGCGGCGCCGTTCAGAAGGGACAGTTCCGTTGGGAGGTTCCGATGCGTCACGCCCCACTCGTTCTTGCGCTGCTTCTTGTCGCTTGCGGGCAGGCGTCCAATCGTTCGCCTGACCTCGCAGTCGGCCCCAACCCGCCGCTGCTGGCGCCGACCAAGACGCTGTTCCCGACGGTCAACATCGCGAACGCCAAGGGCTGGCCGGCTGGCCAGACGCCGATTGCCGCGCCGGGCCTCAAGGTGGCCGAATTTGCCGGCGGGCTGGCCCATCCGCGCTGGTTCCTGGTGCTTCCCAACGGTGACGTGCTGGTCGCCGAGACCGACACCCCGGGGACCGACAAGACCGGCGGGACGATCAAGGGCGGCATTCAGAAATTGCTTATGGCGCGCGCCGGATCTGGCAAGA
>JAJAYY010000242.1 GCA_026785965.1 Sphingomonas bacterium | reverse complement strand
CATCCAATGCACTAGACAGAGCGTTGTTTATCCGGAACAACCAAACGGCATCATGCGTCTTGATGCCGGAAGGCGTCCCGCATTGAACGGGCCGCCACGAACAGGAGGAACGTAATGGGAATCATCGTTTGGCTGATCGTCGGTGGCATTGTTGGCTGGCTCGCCAGTCTGATCATGCGCACTGACGGACAACAGGGCATTATCCTCAACATCGTCGTCGGCATCGTCGGCTCGGTGATCGCTAATCTCCTTCTCAATCGCGAAGGGATCAATGGCGACCCGATGGACTTGACGGCCATCCTTTGGTCGTTGCTTGGCGCTGTCATCCTGTTGGCGGTGGTCAATCTGGTGCGCCGCGGATCAGTCCGTTAGGCCTCACACAATTTATAAATCGGGGCCGTCCGGGTTGACCGGGCGGCCCCTTTTTCATGGCTATTGGAGCTCGAAGCTCATTGCCAGGCTGACCGACAGATCCTGAGATCCGGGGTCAATTTCGGTCTTCGCCACCGCGCCTTGCGCCATCGCCATATCGCGCTGGTACGGCATCGGTGGGGGCGAATAGCCGCCGCTTTCGCTAACCGACAGCAAGCGAACGACGCGCATTCCGAGCGAGCGTGCGTAAAGGTCGGCGCGTGCGCGACCGACCGCGAGCGCCTTCCCGCGGGCCTCGTCATAAGCCGCTTCGGGCTTGTCGATGGTCAGCGACGGGCCGTTGATCTGATTGGCGCCCTGCGCCACCAGCGCATCCAAGATCTTGCCCGAATTGCGAATGTCGCGGAATTTGACCGAGACATTGTTCGACGCCTGATAACCAGTCAGCACCGGCGGCTGGCCGTCCTGGTAGCGATAATCGGGATTGAGGTTGATCGAGCTGGTCTGGATATCGCGATCCTCGATCCCGGCCTTGCGCAGCGCGGCGCGGACTCGCTCCATCCGCGAGGCATTCTCGGCAATCGCGCCGCTCGCCGTGGTCGAGCGCGTGACCACGCCGGCCGAAATGATCGCGAGGTCGGGGACCCTGCTGACCATGCCGGTGGCGCTGATGTCGAGGCGGGTGCCGACAATTGACCGCGCGACCGCGCCGACATCCTGGGCGGAGGCAACCGCTGGGACGAGCGCGGCGCTGCCGATGAGCAGCGCAATAAGGTGGCGTTTCATTATGTTCTCCGTGTCGTGAAGCATCGCGCCGCAGACTGGTTGCGACGCGATGGCTTCAAGCTGAACGGGCGCGCGTCGGCACGCTCCCGCAGGGTCCAAACGGCTAGCGCCGACGCAGGATCAACCGGTAAATGAACAGGATGATGAAGGCGCCGACGATGGCGGCGATGAACCCGGCGGCTTCGCCGGTTTCATACCAGCCGATCGACTTGCCGATAAAGCCGGCGAGCACCGCTCCGGCGATGCCGAGCAATATCGTGATGAGGCACCCGCCGGGGTCTTTCCCGGGCATGAGCAGCTTGGCGATTCCGCCTGCCAGGAAGCCGATGACGATCCAGCCGATGATGCCATTATTTTCAATCATGCCCCAGTAACTCCTCGCGTGGACAGTTGAGCGCGGCCTCTTGGACCACGCCGCTGTGATCTTGGCAACAACGGCCGTCCGTTGAGGTGGCTCCACCGTTGGTCGAAAAAGGCTTTTGCAGCCGTGCTTAGGAGGGCAGTTGCCTGTGGTGACTTAGAAGTGTAATACAGCGGTGCCACGCTGAGGCGCGGATACCAACTGGACGGAAAGAATGCCGCGATGAACCGGGAAACGATGATGCACCGATCCGATACGCTGGTTGTGGTCGATCGCTCGGCGCGACGGCGCAATCTGATCATTGCCGCCGTGGCCGCGGTCGTCATCCTGATCGCCGCCTTCGTGATGTTCGGAATGGGCAAGGACGATGGCGCCAACCAGCAAGCGGCGGCGGCCGGACCCGGCGGCAAGCCCGGCGGCCAGATCCCGAGCGTGACCGTGGTCGTCCCGGGCCGCACCGAGGTCGCCCGCGTCGTCACCGCCTCGGGCTCGCTCGCCGCGCGCCGCGATGAACCGGTCGGGGTAGCGGGCGAAGGTGGACGCGTGTCGCGCGTCTATGTCGATGCTGGTAGCTGGGTCCGCCAGGGCCAGGTGCTTGCCAGCCTCGATCGCTCGGTTCAGAGCCAGGAGGCGGCCCAGCTCGCCGCCCAGATTCAGGTCGCGCGGGCCGATGCCGCGCTGGCGCAGAATGAATTGGAGCGCAGCCAGGCGCTGGTCGGGCGCGGCTTCGTGTCGAAGGCCGACCTCGACCGCAAACGCGCCGCGCGCGATGCGGCCAGTGCCCGCGTGCGCGTCGCGCAGGCGTCGCTCGGCGCGAGCCAGGCGCGGATCGGTCGGCTTGACGTGCGTGCTCCCAGCTCGGGCCTGATCCTGTCGCGGAGCGTCGAAGTCGGGCAGATTGTCAGCGCCGGCGCGGGCGGGCTGTTCCGCCTCGCGCGCGGGGGCGAAATGGAAATGCGCGCCTCGCTGTCGCAGCAGGACATGGTCTCGGTCCGCACCGGGATGGCGGCGTCGGTCACCCCGATCGGGCTGGGCCGCAGCTTCGCCGGGACCATCTGGCAAGTCTCGCCGGTGATCGATCCGACCAGCCGTCAGGGCGAAGTCCGCATCTCGATCCCCTACGATCCCTCGATCCGCCCGGGCGGGTTCGCCGAGGCGAAGATTGCGAGCGGATCGACGACTGCGCCGCTGCTGCCGCAAAGCGCGGTGCTGAGCGACGAAAAGGGCAGCTATGTGTTCGTCGTCAATCGCGAGAACAAGGTCGAGCGCCGCGCGATCAAGGTCGGCGCGATCGACAATGAAGGCGTGACCGTCGTCGAGGGCCTCACCGGCCAGGAAGCGATCGTCGTGTCGGCCGGGGCGTTCCTCAACCCCGGGCAAAAGGTCGCCCCGCGCCGCCAAGCCGCGCGCTAGAGAGAATATTATCTCATGAGTTTCCGCAACATCTCGTCCTGGGCCATTCGCAACCCGCTGCCGCCGATCGTGCTGTTCGTGGCGTTGTTGCTGGCCGGGATCGTGGCGTTCATGCGGATGGACGTCAACGACAGCCCCGACATCGAATTCCCGTTCGTCAACATCAGCATCTCGCAGCCCGGCGCGGCCCCGACCGAACTGGAAACGCAGGTCACGCAAAAGGTCGAGGCCGCGGTGCGCGGAGTCACGGGCGTCGAGGAAATCAACTCGTCGGTGCGCGAGGGCAATTCGAACACCTTCGTTCAGTTCGCCATCGGCACGCCGGTCGACCGCGCCACCAATGACGTGCGCGATGCCGTCTCGCAAATCCGCGGCGACTTGCCCGACGGCATTCTCGAGCCGCAAGTGGTGCGCGCCGAAGGCGGCAGCCAACTCGCCATCTTCGCGGTCGAAGCGACCGACATGACGCTCGAGCAATTGAGCTGGTATGTCGACAATGACGTGGCGAAGCGGTTGCTCGGGCTGGCCGGCATGGCAAGCGTCGATCGTTATGGCGGGGTCAACCGCGAAATTCGCGTGATTCTCAACCCGGCCGCGCTCCAGGCACAAGGGGTCACGACAGCGCAAGTCAACCAGCAACTGCGTCAGATCAACCTCGATTCGGCCGGCGGCCGCGCCGAAATCGCCGGCTCCGAGCAATCGGTGCGCGTGCTTGGCAATGCGTCGACTGCCACCGAATTGAGCGCGACCCAGATCGCGCTGCCCGGCGGCCGCGCCGTGCGGCTGGGCGACATTGCCCAAGTGATCGACGGCAACAGCGAGCAACGCTCGATCAGCAAGCTAAACGGGCGCCAGATCCTGAGCTTCGGAATCTCGCGCGCCAAGGGCGCGTCGGACGTCGCGACCTATGAGGCGGCCGAAGCCGAGCTGCGCAAGATCGAGCAGGACAGCGGCGGCAAGGTCAAGTTCAACCGCATCTACACCGAAGTCGATGCGACCATCCTGCAATATGAATCGTCGATCGAAATGCTGTGGGAAGGCGCCATCCTGGCGGTGATCGTGGTGTTCCTGTTCCTGCGCGACTGGCGCGCGACGTTGATCGCGGCGGTCGCAATTCCCTTGTCGGCGATCCCGACCTTCTGGTTCCTCGACCTGATGGGCTTCACGCTTAATTTCCTCAGTCTGCTGGCGCTGAGCCTGGTCGCCGGCGTGCTGGTCGATGACGCAATCGTCGAGATTGAGAATATCGTCAGGCATATGCGGATGGGCAAAAGTGCCTATCAAGCGT
>JAJAYY010000241.1 GCA_026785965.1 Sphingomonas bacterium | reverse complement strand
CGTCCTGGTCGTTCCGCGGCTGGCTGGCGTGCAAGCAATCGGGCGAGGCGTTCGAAGAGCTCGTCGTGCCGATGTTCGACGAGCATTGGGAGAAGCGCCGCGAAGGCGATGAATTCGCCCCCTCGCTCGGCAAGGTCCCGGTGCTGTGGGACGGCGAGTGCGTGGTGTGGGATTCGATCGCGATTATCGAATTCCTCGCCGGCCGCGTTGGGCGCGACAAATATTGGCCCGCCGACGACGCCGCGCGCGGCATGGCGCGATCAATGGCCGCCGAAATGCATTCGGGCTTTGCCAATCTGCGCCGCGAATTGCCGATGAACGTGCGCAAGAGCTTCGGTTCGGTCGCGCTGTCGAGCGACGTCGAGGCCGAAATCGATCGCATCCTCAACCTGTGGGCCCAGGCGCGGGCGCGGTTCGGCGGATTGGGCGAATATCTGTTCGGGACATGGTGCGCCGCCGACATCATGTTCGCCCCGGTGGTGACCCGGTTCGTGACCTACGGAGTCAAGATCCCCCCCTTCGCCGCGACCTATATGGAGGCCGTCCTCCACCGCGCCGACGTGGTCGAATGGATCGAGCTTGCCCAGGAAGAACCATGGGTGATCGAGCAATATGAGGAAAAGGGCGCCGATGCCTAGCGCGCGGGGCACTGTCACAAATCGGTAGCGATTGCCCGCCAAGGCCGGTTAAAGTAAAGCGCCGGGGGGCTCATGGACCGCAGCTACAATATTTTATTCTTGTGCACCGGCAATTCGGCGCGTTCGATCCTTGCCGAAGCGATCGTCAATCGCGACGGCGGCGGCCGCTTCCATGCCTTTTCTGCCGGCAGCGACCCCAAAGGCGAAGTCCATCCCGAGGCGCTTGCCCTGCTCGATGAGCTCGGCTTTCCAACTTCCGACCTGCGTTCGAAAGCTGGGACGAATTCGCCGCCCCCGGCGCTACCCAATTCGATTTCATCTTCACCGTGTGCGACAATGCCGCGGGTGAGCTGTGCCCGGTGTGGCCCGGCCAGCCGATCCGCGCGCATTGGGGGATTGAGGATCCCGCCGCGGCGGACCCCGACGCGCAACCGGCGGCATTCCTGACTGCATTTGCCTATCTCAAGCGCCGCATCGACCTGTTTCGCTCGCTTCCGCTCGAGGCGCTCGACGAATTGGCGATCAAGCGCGAGGTCGATGACATCGGCCGAACGCATGACGACTGACCTTGCCCGCCGCCTCGCCGCCGAAGCGATCGGCAGCTTCTTGCTGTTCGCGACCGTGGTCGGGTCGGGGATCATGGGCGAGTCGCTAGCCGGCGGAAATGCCGCCTTGGCCCTGCTCGGCAACACGCTCGCGACTGGCGCGATGCTGTATGTGCTGATCGTCAAATTGGGGCCGGTCAGCGGCGCGCATTTCAACGCCGCCGTGACCCTCGCGTTCGCGCTGCGCCGCGAAATCGCGCCGCGCGACGCGGGTCTCTACCTCATCGTCCAACTGTTCGCCGGCGTGCTCGGTGTGATCGCCGCCAATGCGATGTTCGAGCTTCCTCTGGTCGAATTTTCGACCAAATTGCGCATCGGCCCCGGCCAGTGGCTCGCCGAGATCATCGCTACCTTCGGCTTGCTCCTGACCATCCTTGGCACCGTTCGCCACCGCCCTGCCTCGGTCCCGGCGAGCGTCGCTTTGTACATCACCACGGCCTATTGGTTCACGTCGTCGACCAGCTTCGTCAATCCGACCATCACCATCGCGCGCAGTCTCAGCGACAGCTTCGCCGGGATCACGCCCGCGTCCGTCCCCGCTTTCATTGCCGCGCAATTGACCGGCGCCGGTCTGGCGCTGATCGTGGCGAAGTGGCTGTTTGCCGAGGATCGCGCTCAATAAGGCGTTCGGTCCTTGTGCAGATAATCGTCGGTCGGGCCGTCGGCGATGAGATCGATGTCGGGATAATGGCAATCCTGTCCCGCAGGCTTGCTCCCGACGACGAGAAAGCGGCAGTCGGCGGCGCTTTCATTGATCAGATGATGGCCGTCGGCGACGCTCTTGGGCCAGGCGACGACATCCCCCGGCTTGAGCAGGGTGCGTCCGCGATCCTCGACCAGCACCGCTTCGCCCTCGATCATCGCCATCAATTCGTCCTCGCCTTCGTGCCAATGGCGCTGGCTCGACCAGGCGCCGGGCTCAAGCCGGACCAGGCTCGCCCCGAAGTCGGTCAGCCCGGTCGCCGGGGCGAGGCGCCGGTACCAGCGACCCGCAACGTCGGCGTCATATGGTGAGGGGTAACCGGTGCGGTTGGTTTCCTCGATCGCGGAAAGATCGACTTTCGGCACGGCGGGCTCCTTGCTAGGCCTGACTTCATGACATCACCGATCGATCCCGTCGACCTTGCCCGCCGGCTCATCGCCTGCCCCAGCATCACTCCTGCGACCGGCGCAGTGTTCGACGTGCTCGAGCAAGCCTTGCTGCCGCTCGGGTTCGAGGTTCATCGCTTCACCCGCGGCCTCGCCCCCGACGGGCCGGTCGAAAATCTGGTTGCGCTGCGTGGTTCGGGGGCACCGCACTTCGGCTTCGCCGGGCACCTTGATGTCGTGCCGCCTGGCGAAGGCTGGGACAGCGACCCGTTCGCGCCACGGATCGAGGACGGCGTGCTGACCGGGCGCGGCGCCAACGACATGAAAAGCGCGATCGCCGCGTTCGTCGCTGCGGCACAGGCAGTCCCTCAGCACCACGGAACGCTGTCGCTGCTGATCACTGGCGACGAGGAGGGCCCCGCAGCACATGGCACGGTGGCGATCATCGACTGGCTGCGCGAGCGCGACCTTGCCCCCGACATGATCCTGATCGGCGAGCCGACCAGCGAGGCCGCTCTCGGCGACACGATCAAGATCGGGCGGCGCGGATCGGTCAACATGTGGATCGAGGTGCCGGGTCACCAGGGCCATGTCGCTTACCCGCACCGCGCCGACAATCCGGTCGGGCCGCTGGCGCGGATCGTCGCCGAGCTCGATGGCTGGGTGCTCGATCAAGGCAATGACGCCTTCCCGCCGTCGAACCTCGAATTCACCGAAGTGCTGACCCCGCCCGGCGCAACCAACCTCATTCCGGGGCGAGCCGCAGCGCGACTCAACATTCGCTTTAACAATTTGCAACGCGGCGCCGACCTCGTCGATCGCGTTCGCGAGGTCGTGCGGCGCCATTCGCCCGCGGCCACTCTGAAGGTGCTGATCTCGGGCGAGGCCTTCCTCACCCCGCCGGGCGCGCTGTACGATCTGGTGGTGTCGGCAATCCGGCAGGAGACCGGGATCGAGCCGGCGCTGTCGACCAGCGGCGGCACCTCCGACGGGCGCTTCCTGATCGCGCTCTGCCCGGTGGTTGATTTCGGATTGCCTAATGCGACCATGCACAAGGTCGGCGAGCAGGCGGCGGTAGCGGATATCGAGGCGCTGGCGCGGATTTACCGCCGCGTGATCGAAGGCGCGTTCGCTTAAGGGTGAAGCGCGGTTCCAGCCCACACCCCCACCCGGCCACCCCGGCAGAATATCCGAGATGGGGGGGCGGGGGAGGGGGCGGGCGGGTTGCGGCTTTGCGCCGCGCGTAGCGCACGAGCGGGCGCCCGCGTCGGCGGTGCGCCCCCCGG
>JAJAYY010000240.1 GCA_026785965.1 Sphingomonas bacterium | reverse complement strand
GTGACCATCACTTCACGCCCGATCCTGCCGCTAATGCTGTTCCTGTTCGGGCTGCTCGACCTATTGCTCGTGCTGATCTTTCGCGGCGGATCGGACTGGGGGCCGCTGTGGGCCGGAGTGCAGATCGCGCTGACCGACCCGGCGCGGCTGTACGATTTCGAAGCGGTGACCCGTCTCCAGGAGCCGTTTTTCGGTCCACTCGGCACCCGCCCGTTCGTCTATCCGCCAAGCGCATTGCTGTGGCTGATGCCATTCGTGTGGCTGCCGCTGGCGCCGGCGATGATCGCGTTCGTCGGCTTGAGCGGCTTGCTGTTGTGGCGCGCGTCGCGCGGTATCGGAGCCAGCGCCGCGGTCATGCTCGCCCCGCCGGTGGTGCTGGCCGCGCTCGTCGGGCAGACCAGCTTTCTCGTCGGAGGCCTCGCGCTCGCAGGCCTTGTCCGCCTGCGTAAGGATGCGATCGGCGCGGGAATCCTGCTCGGGCTGGCGGCGACGATCAAGCCGACCTTGTTGATCCTGGCGCCCTTCGCGTTGCTCGCCGGGGGCCATTATCGCGCCTTGATGGCGGCGGGGCTCAGCGGGCTGGCCGTGATTCTGGTCTCGATCCTCGGCTTCGGGCTTGACCCGTGGCTGGCGTGGCTTGAAGCGATCCCGCGCTTCCAGGCCTTGTTCATGGCCGAGGAGGCGCTCGTTCGGACCGCAGTGACGCCTTTTGCGCTCGCGGTGCGGTTCGGCTTCGCTTCGCCTTTGGTGCTCGTGCTGTGCGGCGGCGTGGCGCTGATCGCGGTCATGCTCGTGTTTCGACGCTGCGAGGACGTCGCCGTCCGCTCGGTCGCGCTACTCGGTGGCGCCTTGATCGCCGCTCCTTATGCGATGAACTATGAGCTCGCCTTGCTCGCCCCGGCGGTGATGACGCTGCCGCTCCACCGCTGGCGCGATGCGATCGTCCCGGCGCTGTTCGCGCTCAGCCTGTTCGCCACCGCCAGCGCGGCGGGACTGGCCTTAGTCTATGCCCTGTTCGTGGCGCGCGGCTTAACCTCCGCCAACGATCCGGTGGTGAAGCGCCGAATCGATATTGCCGCCTGACAGCACGACCACCGTATCGGGCGCCGGATCGATTGTCCCCGCGAGCAGCGCCGCGAGCGCTACCGCACCTCCGGGCTCGACCACCAGCGCTTGATCGCGCCACGCCCAGCGCACCGCGGCTTCGGTCTCGGCTTCGTTGACCGTGACCGCCGTCACGCCGCGCGCGGCGAGGACGTCGAACGTGATCGGCGATACGAGCGGGGTCTGGAGCGCATCGCACAAAGTCGGCGGCGCGTCGGCCGCGACCGCGACGATCGCGCCACCGTCAAGCGAGCGCTTCATATCGTCCCATCCCGCGGGCTCGACGATCACCAACTCGGCATCGGGGCAAGCCAGCGCGATCCCGGCGGCGAGCCCGCCGCCGCCGCACGGCACGACGATCCGCTGTGGGCTCCGCCCGAGCTGGTCGATGATCTCGAGCCCGACCGTCCCCTGCCCGGCGACGATGTGCGGATCGTCGAAGCTCGGCACGACCGTCGCGCCGGTCGCTTCGGCGATTCGCGCGGCGATCGCGCTGCGGTCCTCGCTCAGCCGCTCGTAAAAGACGATCGCGGCGCCCTCGGCGCGGGTCCCGGCGATCTTGAGCGCCGGGGCGTCGGACGGCATCACAATCGTCGCCGCGATGCCCAACCGGCGGGCGGCGATTGCCACCCCCTGGGCATGGTTGCCCGACGAGAAAGCGACCACCCCTTGCGCGCGCTCGGCCTGGTTCAGCTGGAGCAAGCGATTGGTCGCGCCGCGCAGCTTGAACGCCCCGCCGGTCTGCAGGCACTCGCATTTTAGCCACACACTGTGGCCGCCGATCCGCACCGCGCGAAGCTCGGTCCGCAAGACCGACCCCGCTATGCGGATGTTGGCGCTGAGAACGTCCTTTCGAGTGACTCCAGCGCTTTGTGGCAAGTTGTTCAAAATAATAGACTTTCGACGAACTGTTACGGGAGGCAGCCAGACCGAGGACGGGACCGGGGCACGCGGACTGAAAATTCTTTACATCAAGGTCGGCCATCCATATATCGCGCTTCCGCTGCCCCATGGGGACTTCCAATAACCGCAAGGCAGCCTTGTCGAAAACTACCGCCTTTGGAGGTCCCTTGAATTGCACAAGCATCATCGCGCGCTGGGGCTAGCGAAAGCCCCTCTCTCCGGTTCCGCCGGCGACATCGCTCAAAGCCGCCCGGTCCAGCCGGTCACGCTGCTTCGTCCGCACGCCGCTGCGCGCGCCGCCCGCTTCTTTGCCGAGAAGTTTCCGGGCAAGTCGCTTTATGCGGTCAAGGCCAATCCCTCGCCCGAACTGCTCCAGATCCTGTGGGACGAGGGCATTACCCATTATGACGTCGCTTCTCTGGGCGAAGTGCGGCTGGTCGCGCAAACCCTGCCGCAGGCGACCTTGTGCTTCATGCACCCGGTCAAGGCCGAGGAAGCGATTGAGGAAGCCTATTTCACGCATGGAGTGAAGACCTTCAGCCTCGACACGCTCGAGGAGCTCGACAAGATCATGCGCGCCACCCGCGGCGCCACCGACCTCAGCCTGCTGGTCCGCATCCGCGTCTCGAGCGAGCATGCCAAGCTCAGTCTGGCGGCCAAATTCGGGGCTGAGCCGGGCGAATTGACGCGCTTGCTGTTCGCCACCCGCCAGGCGGCCGACGCGATGGGCATCTGCTTCCACGTTGGTAGCCAGGCGATGAGCCCGGCGGCCTATTCCGACGCGCTGTCGAAGGTCCGCGACGCGATTGTCGACGCCGCGATCACGGTCGACATCGTCGATGTCGGCGGCGGCTTCCCAAGCTGGTATCCGGGCATGGAGCCCCCTGCCCTCGAAAGCTATTTCGACGTCATTTCCAATGCCTATGAAGCGCTGCCGATCAGTTACTCGGCCGAATTGTGGTGCGAGCCGGGGCGTGCCTTGTGCGCCGAATATGCCAGCGTGTTGGTGCGCGTCGAAAAGCGTCGCGGCGCCGAATTGTACATCAACGACGGGGCCTATGGCGCCTTGTTCGATGCCGCTCACATCGGCTGGCGTTACCCGGTGCGGCTGATCCGCGACGAGGACAGCGACACGCGCGACATGGCGTTCAGTTTCTATGGCCCGACGTGCGACGACCTCGATCACATGGCGGGCCCGTTCGAGCTTCCGGCCGATGTCCAGGCCGGCGACTATATCGAAGTCGGGATGCTCGGCGCTTATGGCTGCGCGATGCGTACCGGGTTCAACGGCTTCGGGGTCGGGGACCGGGTGATCGTCAGCGACGAGCCGATGGCGAGCCTGTATGGAGCCGTCGAGCCGGCGAGGCGTTCCAACGTCGTCAAGCTGTAGCTTCGGCCAGTATATTTGCGTCTCCCCAGCGATGGCTGGCGCCCACGGCGGCGCGCGCGCGGGCGGATCGCGGAGACGACGAGACATGGGCCCCAGCCTGGGCTGGGGCGACGGATTGATTCGGAGAATAAGATGACCACCGACACGCTCACCAAAGTCTCCGACGAGACCGCCATCAACGACACCCGCAAAGCCGAATTGCTGGCGCACCAGGTCGAGCATATCGACATCACCAGCTTCGATGCTCGCCCGATC
>JAJAYY010000239.1 GCA_026785965.1 Sphingomonas bacterium | reverse complement strand
ATCTTGGGACGAGCGGGGCGATCGTCGAGCGCGCGACGGGCAGCGGAGTCACCCGCGGGCGAATCGAGAAAATGTCCAAGTCGAAGAAGAATACGGTCGATCCCGAGCCGATCCTCGATCGCTATGGGGCCGATGCGGTGCGCTGGTTCATGCTGTCCGATTCGCCCCCCGAGCGCGACCTTGAATGGTCGATCGGCGGGATTGAGGGCGCGGCGCGCTTCGTCCAGCGCGTGTGGCGGCTCGCCATGGCTCCTGCGGGTGCGGGTGCGACAGGCGAGGACAAGCCGCTCGACAAGAAGGTCGCGCGCGCAATCGCCGCGGTCGGCGAAGCGATCGAGGGGCTCCAGTTCAACAAGTCGGTCGCGGCGCTGTACGAGCTGACCAACGCGATCGAGAAGGCCGCGCCATCGGCGACCCGCGACGAAGCGATCCGCACGCTGCTGCTGCTCGCCGCGCCGGGCGCGCCGCACCTTGCCGAGCAGGCGTGGGAAGCGCGCGGCGAAGCCGGGATGATCGCCGATGCCGCCTGGCCGACGCACGATCACGCGCTGCTGGTCGACGACGAAGTGACGATCGCGGTCCAGGTCAACGGCAAGCTGCGCGACACGCTGACCGCGCCACGCGGTCTCGCCAAGGAGGCGGCCGAGGCACTCGCACTGGCCTTGCCCAAGGTCCAGTCGCAACTGGGCGGCAATCCGCCGCGCAAGGTGATTGTGGTTCCCGACCGGCTGGTCAATATCGTCGCATGACAAGTGCGCGCGCTTTCGCTTTCGCGATCTTGCTGTCGCTGCCGGGCTGCGCCTTGCGGCCGATGTATGCCGGCGGCGCGAGCGGGCCGGTGGCAACCTCGCTCGGACAGGTCGCGGTCGCGCCGATCCCCGGGCGCGGCGGGTGGCTGGTGCGCAACGCATTGGTCGACCGGTTGGGCGGCGAGCATCGGTCCTCCACCCACCGACTAGAGGTCGAGCTGGACGACGACATCAGTAGCTTCGGAATTCGCGGCGACCGCTCGGTGACGCGCGAGCGACGCACGCTGCGCGCGCGCTATCGCCTGGTCGAGGTAGCGACCGGGCAAGTCGTGCTCGACGCCACCGCCGGATCGGACGCCGGGATCGATGTCGTGTCCTCGCCTTATGCAACCGTCGCCGCCGAGCAGACCGCGCTCGAGCGGTTGGCGACGATGATCGCCGACCAGATGGTGGGGCGGCTCGCGCTTTACGCCACCAACCGGCCGATCGCGCGGTGAAGGCAGCCAAGGCGACCCTCGCCAGGGCGCTTTCCCAGCCCGACCCGGCGATCCGCTTTTATTTGTTCTACGGCCCCGACGAGTCGGGGTCGCGTGCGCTCGCGCTGGCGTTGCTCAACGGGCTGGGCAATGCCGAAAAGTTCATCGTGCTCGGCAATAGCGTCAAGTCCGACCCCGCGAGCCTGACCGACGAGGCCGGGGCGATGGCGCTGTTCGGGGGCGCGCGCGCGATCTGGATCGAGCCCGCGGGTGAGGAGATCGCCGAGGGGGTCGGCGCATTGCTCGACGCGACCGCGAGCGAGAGCGCGGTGGTCGCGCTGGCAGGGCCGCTGCGCAAGACCTCGGGGCTGCTCAAGCTGGCCGAAGCGCACCGTGCGGCGCTGGCGCATTGCTCTTATGTCCCCGAGGGGCGCGAGATCGAGCGACTGGTGATCGACCTGGGTCGCGGGCTGGGGCTGCGCATCGCGCCCGAGATCGCCCGCTCGGTCGCCGCCGCGGCCAACAGTAATCAAGCGATCGCGGCGTCCGAGCTCGACAAGTTCGCGCTCTACCTTGGCGCTGACCCGGCGACTCCGTGCGAGCTCGATCGCGACACGCTTGAATTGCTCTCGGCCGACGCCGCCGAGGGCGATCTGCTGCGGCTCGGAGATCTGGCGCTGAGCGGGCAAATGGCGGCATTGCTCGACACGCTTGGGCGGCTTGGCCACGGCGGCAATGAAGCGGTGACCATCGTTCGCGCGGTGCAGCGGCGATTGCTGATGCTGGCCCCGCTGCGGGTGCGGGTCGAACACGGCGAGACGGTCGATGGCGTCTTGGCGTCAATGGGCAAGGCATTGTTCTGGAAGGACAAAGCGCTCATCCAGCGGATGCTGTCGGGGTGGAGCGCCGAGCGACTGGCGCAGGCCGCGGCGCGCGTCGCCCAGCTCGAGCGGCAGCTGATGCTGACCAAGGCGCCCGAGCAAGCGAGCCTCGGCGAGACGCTGATCACGCTGGCGCGGGCCGCAGCGCGCGCGCGCTAAATCGGCGAACCCCTCGGCGGACTGCGCCCAGCACTCCTAGATCGGTTCGCCCGACAGCCGCTGGCAGATCATGTCGAGCTGATCGAGGCTGCTGTAGTAGAGCGCGACCGTCCCCCCACCCTTGCCGTGCGCGACCTTGACCCGCAGGCCGAGCAAATCACCGAGCTGGCGCTCGAGTGCAGCAAGATCGGCGTCGACCGGTCGCAGCGCCGTCCGCGATGCGGCCGCGCCCTCGCGCGGGGGTCGGGCGGCGCGCGCGATCTGCTCGACCTGGCGCACCGAGAGCCCGTCAGCGACAATCCGCCGCGCAATCGCGACCGCGTTGGGCGAGGTGGCGATGGCGCGGGCGTGACCCATACTGATATCGCCTCGCAACAGCATTTGGCACACTTCTTGGGGAAGGTCGAGCAAACGCAGCAGATTGGCGACGTGGCTGCGCGATTTGCCAACCAGCCGTGCAACGTCGTCCTGGCTATGATTATAAAGCAAAATCAATTGCTTATATCCGTCGGCTTCCTCGATCGCGCTGAGATCGTCGCGCTGAACATTCTCGATCAAGGCGATTTCGGCGGTCGCGGCGTCGTCAAGCTCGCGGATGATCGCCGGAATGCGGTGGAGCTGAGCGCGCTGAGCCGCGCGCCAACGCCGCTCACCGGCGATGATCTCATAGCCATCGCCGATCGGGCGCAGAAGGATGGGCTGCAGCACGCCTTTGGCGGCGATCGATGCTGCGAGCTCGTCGAGGCTGTCCGAATCAAAATGCTGGCGTGGCTGGTGCGGGTTGGGACGGATCTGCCCGACCTCGATCTCGCTCACCCCGCGGCTCGCTCCGTCACGGCCATCGCCGCGCGGCGCGCGCACCGCTTCGTCGAGCAATGCCGAAAGCCCGCGCCCGAGGCCGGTCGCTTTCTTCATGCTGCCTCCGCCGCGACCGGCTGCGGCAGGCGTCCGATGATTTCCTTGGCGAGCCGGATATAGGCTTCCGAACCCGGACATTTGAGATCGTAGATCAGCGCCGGAAGTCCGTGGCTCGGCGCTTCGCTGAGTCGAACATTGCGTGGAACGACGGTGTCGAACACCACATGTCCAAGGCAAGCGCGGACATCCTCGGCGACTTGTTGCGACAGATTATTGCGCCGATCGAACATCGTCAGCGCGACCCCGAGGATCGCCAGCGACGGGTTGAATGCGACGCGAATCCGTTCGACCGTCTGGAGCAATTGGCTGAGTCCCTCGAGCGCAAAGAATTCGCATTGCAGCGGGACCAGCAGATGCTGCGCCGCGACCAGGGCATTGACCGTCAGCAGCCCGAGCGAGGGCGGGCAATCCATCATGATGATGTCCCAGCGGCCGTCAGGCGTCTCGGCGAAAGCCTGGGCGAGCCGGTGGGTCCGATCGGGCAGGCTGACCATCTCGACCTCGGCGCCCGACAGGTCGACCGTCGCAGGCAGCAGATCGAGCCGCGGGACCCGCGTCGCGACGACGGCGTCGTCGAGCCGGGTTTCGCCCAGCAATACGTCGTAGCTCGAGTGAAGCCGCATCGACTGGTTCACCCCAAGCCCGGTCGAGGCATTGCCCTGCGGATCGAGATCGACCAGCAGCACCTTCCATCCGATCGCGGCGAGCGCGGTGGCGAGGTTGATCGCGGTGGTGGTCTTGCCGACCCCGCCCTTCTGATTGGCGACTGCTACCCGGATCATCGCTTGCCCCTTCGCCTTACCCGCTCGGCCACCACGATCAGCGCCTCGTCGCTGGTCTCGCTCGGCACGACTGCAAACTCACCCTGCCACGACTGCAGCGCCGCATCCAGTTCCTTCTGCGCATTGCGCCCCTTGGGGAAGATCCAGCGCGTGTTCGAATGTGCGAGGTGTTCGGTCATCGCGAACAGGGTGGCCAGATCGGCCACGGCGCGCGCGGTAATGACGTCATAGCTGCCGGTCATGCGATCCGCCTTGCTCTCGATCACAATAGCGTCGAGCGCGAGCGCCTGACATGCGCGGCGGAGGAAGTCGGCGCGCAGGCGGCGCGGCTCAACCAGTGCGACCGGATCGCCGGTGATGATCGCGACCACGATCCCGGGAAGCCCCGCCCCCGAGCCGATGTCGCACCACGAAGATTGTGGCGGCGCTAGACCGATCAACTGCGCCCCATCGGCGACGTGGCGGGTCGCAAACTCCGTGAGCGTCGAGGCGGAAACAAGATTCTGATGTATATTCTCGGCCCGGACGAGCGCTTCAAATTGCTCAAGCTTGGCCGCTGTTCCACGTGAAACAGCGATCATGCGGCTGCCTTGACCAAGGCAAAATGCAGCGCCGAGAGTGCCGCAGGGGTGACCCCGGGAAGACGTGACGCTTCATCAAGATTGGCCGGCCGGCTGGCCTCAAGCCGCTCAAGCATCTCGCTCGACAGTCCGGGCACGATCGCGAAGTCAAAACCGCAACCGATCGTCACCAGGCCGTCGCGACGGCGAGCCGCGAGTTCGCGCTGCTGCCGCTTGAGGTATGGCGCGTAAACCAGATCATCGATCGCTTCGAGCCACGCTGGGCGGTCGTTGTACTCGGCCCGCGCGTGGTCGGCGACATCGTCGCGCAGCAGCCACTCGCTTCGCTTCAAACGCCGCGGATCTTCGATTCCGAGCTCCGTCCCGGTAACCGTTCGGTCGAACGCCGCGCGAGCCCGAGTCACTTGATCGAAATGGTCGATCACGCGCGCGCGCTGGCCATCGTCAAGCAGTCCGGCGCCGAGCGCGACCGAGCCAAGCCGCGAGACGGCATTGTCGGCGCGCAAGTGAAGCCGGTATTCGGCACGCGCGGTGAGCATCCGATAAGGTTCGCTCACGCCTTGCAGCGTCAGATCATCAATCAGCACGCCGATATAGCTGGTGGCGCGATCGAGCCTGACAGGCGCAAGATCGAGCGCAAAGGCAGCAGCGTTGGCGCCGGCAATCAGGCCCTGTGCGCCGGCTTCCTCATAGCCCGTGGTTCCGTTGAGCTGTCCGGCGAAGAACAGACCGCCCACGTCGCGATGTTCAAGCGTCGATCCCAAGCGCCGCGGGTCCGCAAAGCGATATTCGACGGCATAGCCAGGCTCGACGATCGCGGCCCGCTCAAGCCCCTCGATCGACTCGATCATCGCCTGCTGCGTAGCGATCGACAGCGAGGTCGAGATCCCGTTGGGATAGACGATATGGTCGTCGAGGCCCTCGGGCTCGAGGAAAATCTGGTGACTGTCGCGATCGCCGAAGCGCGTCACCTTATCCTCGATCGAAGGGCAGTAGCGCGGCCCGCGCCCCTCGATCGAACCCAAAAATAATGGCGACTGGTCGAACCCGGCGCGGATGATGTCATGCGTGCGCGGGCGCGTTCGAGTGATCGCGCAGGCGAGTTGCGGAAGCGGATCGGCGAGCGGCTCGAGCGCGAGCGTCCAATGCCGGTCATCGCTCGGCTGCGGCGCGACTCGTGCCCAATCGATCGTCCGCCCGTCAAGACGCGGCGGGGTCCCGGTCTTGAGCACGCCGTCGGCCAGTCCGAGCTCGCCAAGCTGCGCCGCGAGCGCGAGCGCCGAAGCGCCACCAACGCGTCCCCCGGTCCACCGCTCGCGACCGCGAAACATGGTGGCGCCGAGGAAGGTTCCAGTCGCGAGCACCACCGCGCGCGCCGCGAGGTCGCGAGCGTCGGCAGTGCGCGCCCCGACGCACCGGCCGTTGGCAATCAGCAAAGAGTCGATCGAACATTCGATGATCTCGACGCCCGAATCCCGCACCAGCTTCTGTGTGGCGGCCGCGAATCGGGTCCGGTCGGCCTGGACGCGTGGGCCGCGCACTGCGCTGCCCTTGCTCGCGTTGAGCATCCGGCGGTGAATCGCGGCGCGATCAGCAGCGCGCGCCATCACCCCACCGAGAGCATCAATCTCGCGCACCAGATGACCTTTGCCGACGCCGCCGATCGAGGGGTTGCACGACATTCGTCCAAGATCGCTTTGGCCGAAGGTCGCGATCGCGACCCGCGCGCCGCGCCGGGCAGCGGCGCACGCGGCTTCGACTCCTGCATGTCCGGCCCCGATGATGAGTACGTCGATCATATGCGCGACCTAATCGATCAGCGCGCAGGGGTCAAAAACGCCGTGTTTCACGTGAAACTATTTGCCGAGACAGAAACGGCTGAACAACGCGTCGAGCAACTCCTCGACCCCGGCCAGGCCCGAGATTTGATCGAGCGAGGCGCGTGCGCCCCTAAGT
>JAJAYY010000238.1 GCA_026785965.1 Sphingomonas bacterium | reverse complement strand
TTAAGGCAGCGGTCTTGAAAACCGCCGTGGGTGCAAGCCTACCGTGGGTTCGAATCCCACCCTCTCCGCCAGTTGAAGAATCTTACCGCGACACAAGGCAGATGGGCGGGGTCTAGCTCCCGGCGCGCCCATGATTCAGCCAAAGCTAGTGCGCAATCCTGATATTCACTTTTCAGAAGGCGCGCGTAATTTTTCCTTTGAAGCGAATACCGCCCAGCTGCTGGCTAGCTGGGCCACGAATTTGCCTTCCTGCAGAATTTCTGTTCCGTTATTCGGTCCGGTGACGACGACATTCCAATCGTTGAGCGACAACGCCTGGCCTTGGGCGGCGGCTTCGTCGCGATCAGAAAACAACAATACGAAAGCTTTCATTGGATACCTTTCGGATGAATGCGCGCGAAAATGAGCGCAGCCAATTGTTCAGCAAACGGATCAAGTGCCCCGCCCGCCGCCGCGGCAATGCAATTGTTCTTCGACAAGCCTTCACAGAACGGCCCGATCTTCGTAGAAAGAGAATCCCGTTCCTTTTCATAGTTTGCGTCGTCCATCCCGGAAAAATACTGAGCTACAATTTCCCTTGTCTGCAGTATCTTATTGGATAATTCCGACGTTCGCTGTTGTACGGCTTCACTGCCAAAAAGCCGTTTTGATTCGGAATCAACTTTAGCGATCAAATATGACAAGCATTTTGTCTTAAGAAGCTGATCCGTGTCACTGAACATTGCTTGAATGCAGAAAAGTTGAGTTTCGTCGGTATCGAATGCCTGCTGAACGATGTTGCCCACAGTATATGAAACGGCAGAAAGGTCGTAGGGACCTGACGGCGAAACGGAGCCGCCGGGCCTAGAAGTCCCGACGCCAGTAGACGAATTTTAACCCGTCATTTGGGCGTAGGACTTCGCCACGACCTCCCAGGTTTCGCGTTTGTGAGTGGCTCTCGCCAGCGCGCCGCTCGCTTTAACAACAGCGCTCTGCTTTGTTTCACATTCGGCTCTGTTGGCGTCGGTGACCGTGGAGCAGCTGGCCGCCTCGAGGTCGGCGTCCGCATTCTGTTTAGCGATCTGTGCTTCTTCTTCGGCGCCTTGAGCAATGATCAATTGCCGCACGCCTTCCGATTCACTTTGGACGTTGGCCGACGTGCTGCCCGACGCGATAAGCGTCGATGGCGGTCGCGCGACCCTCGTAAGTTGCTCAATGGCCAAGATGGCGATCATCGCCCGCCAGTCGCGTCCCGCCTGGACAACGAACGCCTGTTTAGCGATCGCTCCGCTCATATACCGCTCGCAAGTCCGGTACATCGACTCCCGAAGCAGATTGATTGTTTGGGTTCGCTCGATAGTCCCCGCGGCTTCTGCAATTGCGAGGGCGGCTTTTGCTTGCGCATCGGTTCTGGCGCCGCTCTTCCCTATGCCGAAATCCGTTGCCGCACTGGTGCTCAAGGCGCTGAACACGTCTGGCGCGGCCTCGGCACAGACTTTCCAATCGTCGCCCGCATGCCTTCCGGGCACGACAATCAAATGTCGTTGCTTCGCATCGGTCGTGAACACGACTGGCGCGCCTCCAACAGCAATGTTTTGACGGAAGATGGAATTCTGGTTGGCGCAGCCGCCGACGCTAGTGGCCATCGCCAGCGCCGCCAAAGAGGAAACCCCTGTCCGGATCATCGCTTCGCTCCCGGCTGAACGCCGCATCTCGTCAGCGAGATATCGATGCTATCGATCTCAAGCAGTCGGTTTGGGTCAGAAGCGGTCGACGAAGGCAGCACCAACGCAACCTTCACTAATGTGTCTGCCGACGCTTGGTCGGTCCGCGCTCGGGCGAACAACAGAAACTCATCCGACGTTGGCTTTAGAGTTAACTTCTGGCCCGCAACGTCTAGCTGCACGGCCGCAGCGTCAGCATTGATGCGAGCGCCCCTAATTGTGAATGTCATTCGTTGGCCGGCTGCCGCTTTGGAAGCGACGATAGAAAAAGTCCGCAACGGCGACGTGTCGGGCGTCGATTGGCGCTCTGCTGGCGCCCGGAAATTATCGAATAATAATGAAAGCACGCATCCGTCGGGCGTTCGAGTGAACGCACTGACCTGGCCGGCGCTCAATCCATAGAATTTTATAGGGTCTGCCGCACGACTGGAGCCAACTGGTGCTAGAGCAGCGGTCGCAATCAATCCCGCGAAAATATAATGCATAGCCGAACGACCGTTTGCACGGCTCCCCCTCGATTCGGCATCGACGAAGTGGTCTCTATCGTCGCAGAATGTCAATCGACCTAATTGACCAGTGTAATATTTTTCTTGTGGATGATGGGCGCTATGTTGCCATGCATAAGTCAGTCGTTCCGGAATCGGCGGGGAGCGCAACAACTCGCGGTCTGGCTGCTGATCGCCTTTCCCGATGAGCGCCGACCGGTTGGCGTAAGCAGGAGAAAAGTTGCTCCGCCACACCACCCTCTCCCCAGCCGCTAACCGCGATAGCTTTTCGGGAACAGCCGCTTGAGCGCTTCGACTTTGGGGCGATCATTGGCGACGATATAACCGGCGTTGGGGTTCTTCCGCATATAATCCTGGTGATAGATCTCGGCCGGGGTGAAGCCGCGCAGACTTTCGATCCGGGTCACGATCGGACGGTCGAAGATGCGCTGGGTGCGAAGCTGGGCGATGTAGGCGCGCGCCTGGCGCTCCTGCGCCGCCGAGGTCGGGAACAGCGCCGTGCGATATTGCGTGCCGCGGTCAGGCCCCTGGCGATTAAGCTGGGTCGGATCGGCGACGACCGAGAAATAGATGCGTAGCAAATCGGTGTAGCGAACGACGCGCGGATCATAGGTCACGCGGACCGCCTCGGCGTGCCCGCTGGCGCCACTCGAGACCACTTCATAGCTCGGCCGCGCGGCGGTGCCGCCAGTGTATCCCGAGACCGCGCTCGACACGCCGCGGACATGTTCGAACACGCCTTCGACGCCCCAGAAGCAACCCCCGGCAAAGATCGCCACTTCGCGGGTCGCCGTGGGCGCAAGCGACAGCGCTGGCGGCGGCGCGAGCAAGGTCCGTTCGGCCAGCGCCGGACGGGCCAAAGCGACGACGCCCGCGGCGAGCGCGAGGGGGATGAGAAACTGCTTGATCGCCATATTCGAAACTCCATCAGCCATGCCCGAGAGTTACGCAAGCGAGGGTGGCGCGGATGCGTCCGGATCGCTAGATGCGGCCCGACCTATTTATTAGCGGAGTAATGTCTCGTGGCTGAACCGACGATCCTGCCGTTCGATTGGGAAGATGCGTTCGGGCTCGATGCGCAGTTGAGCGACGAGGAACGGATGGTGCGCGACACCGCCGAAGCCTATGCCCAGGGCAGCCTCCAGCCGCGTGTCACCGACGCCTATATGGACGAGAATTTCGACCGCGAGATCCTGCGCGAAATGGGCCAGCTCGGGCTGCTCGGGGCGACGATCGATCCCGAATATGGTGGCGCCGGGCTGGGCTATGTCAGCTACGGACTGATCGCGCGCGCGGTCGAACGAGTCGATTCGGGGTATCGCTCGGCGATGTCGGTGCAAAGCTCGCTCGTGATGCACCCGATCAACGCTTACGGTTCGGACGAGCAAAGGCGCAAATATCTCCCCGGGCTGGCCAAGGGCGAGCTGGTCGGTTGTTTCGGGCTGACCGAGCCCGATGCCGGCTCCGACCCCGGCGGGATGCGCACCCGCGCGACCAAGACGCCAACCGGCTACAAGCTATCCGGATCAAAGATGTGGATCACCAATTCGCCGATCGCCGACGTGTTCGTCGTCTGGGCCAAGTCCGAGGCGCACGGCGGGGCGATCCGCGGCTTCATCCTTGAAAAAGGGATGAAGGGGCTGTCGGCGCCCAAGATTGGGATGAAATTGAGCCTGCGCGCCTCGATCACCGGCGAAATCGTGATGGACGAAGTCGAAGTGGCTGAGGACGCCCTGCTCCCCAACGTCGCGGGCCTCAAGGGACCGTTCGGCTGCCTCAACCGCGCGCGCTACGGCATCGCGTGGGGCACGATGGGCGCGGCCGAGGCATGCTTTGCCGCCGCGCGCCAATATACGCTCGACCGCAAGCAGTTCGGCCGCCCGCTCGCCGCAACCCAGCTGGTCCAGTTGAAGCTCGCCAACATGGTCACCGAAATCACGCTTGGCCTGCAAGCCGCGCTGCGCGTCGGGCGGCGGCTGGAGGAAGGTGAACTGATCCCCGAGGCGATCAGCCTGATCAAGCGCAACAATTGCGGCAAGGCGCTCGATATTGCCCGCGTCGCGCGCGACATGCACGGCGGCAACGGCATCAGCGCCGAATATCAGGTCATGCGCCACGCGGCCAACCTTGAAACGGTCAATACTTATGAGGGCACGCACGACGTCCACGCGCTGATCCTCGGGCGTGCTATCACCGGGATCGCGGCCTTCTAGATGAAGGTACTGATCTTTGGGGCGACCGGGATGGTCGGGCTTGGCGTGCTGCGCGAATGCCTCATCGATCCGATCGTGTCCGAGATCGTTACCGTCGGTCGAAGCGCGTCGGGAATGAGTGGTGCCAAGCTGACCGAGATCATCCGCCGCGACCTGTTCGATATCGACGAGGTGGTGGACGGATTGAGGGGCTTCGACGCCTGCTTTTTCTGCCTTGGCGTGACGTCGGTCGGCATGTCGGAGACCAACTATAGCCGACTGACTCATGATCTGACGCTGCGGATCGCGACCCCGTTGGCCGCAGTCAATCCGGACATGACCTTCATCTATGTCAGCGGTACAGCAACCGATAGCAGCGAGCGCGGATCGAGCATGTGGGCGCGGGTCAAGGGCCGGACTGAAAATGCGCTGCTCGCCTTGCCTTTCAAGGCTGCCTTCATGTTCCGGCCAGGTTTCATCCAGCCGCGCCACGGGGTGACCTCAAAGACCAGTTGGTATCGACTGCTCTACAAATTGAGCGCTCCAATCGTCGGGATTGCCGAGCGGATCGCGCCGCACTTCATTACCAGCACCGACCGCGTCGGGCGGGCGATGATCGCAATCGCCCAGCATGGTTTCGACAAGGGGCTGCTTGAAAATGCCGATATCAATCGTGCCGCGGAGCGACGGTCTTAAGCGCCTGCGCGGGTCGCCTGAGTACTGCAATCTGCTCATCGTGATAGCGGCTGTCGGGAAGCCGCGCGAACCCGAGCCGCTCGGCAAGCTTGAACGACGGCGCGTTGTCGGGCGAAATGATTGCCCAGATCGGCGTCGGGGCGAGCGCGGCGTCGGCCCAGTCGAGTGCCGCACGACAGGCTTCCTGGGCAATTCCCAGGCCGTGAACTTGGCGGGCGAAGATCCACCCCATTTCGGGCTCTTCGCCAAACGCCGGCTCGATCGCGCGCCACGAGTTGAATAGGCTGACCGTTCCGACCAGTTGCTCGTCCGCCTTGCGGACGACCGCCCAGCCGCCAAATCCCATCAGCCCCCACATTCCGACCGACGCAGCAAACCGCCGCCAATTCTCTTCGCGATTGAGCCCCGGCACGCCGAGTTGGCGCATCACTGCTTCATCGCTGAGGATCGCATAATGCGCCGCGAAGTCGCTCTTGGTGTAATGACGCAAACGAAGACGCTCGGTCTCCAGGGTTGGAGCCGAGCGTGCTGTCGTGACGGGAAAAGAGTGCATCGTCAGGTTGAATAGCGTGCTCGCCGATCCCCCGGATCGGCTGCGCGCGCTACTTCTTGCCGAGTGTCAGGCCGCCAAACCGCTTGTTGAACCGCGCGACCTGGCCGCCACTGTCGAGCATGCCGCCGCGACCGCCGGTCCACGCCGGGTGCGCAGTGGGGTCGATTTCGAGCGCCAGTGTGTCGCCGTCCTTGCCCCAGGTCGAGCGCGTCTGATAGCTCGTCCCGTCGGTCATCTGGACGGTGATGAAGTGATAGTCCGGGTGAATCCCGCTTTTCATGGTCTATTCCTTGCGTGGTGGCTGGTTCCGACCAGCCTCAAAAGATCGCGCGCCCCTAGCGCAGGCGGGGTTGCTTGACAAGGCATGGCCCCCTGCCCCACCGCCTTTACAGGACCAGGGTCCGGCGGGGTAATCCCGCTGGCGAAGGGGGAAGCCGGCGAACATCCGGCACTGTGCCCGCAACTGTCAGCCGCGTCGAAATGCGCGGCAAGTCAGATACCCGCCCCGGCCCGTCGTCCGTTTCCCGGCCGGGACCAGCCGTGCGACGTGGGCGAGACGCGTGTGGCACACCGCCGCCGCGCCCTTCCCTCCGTGACGACATGTCATGGACCGGAAGGAATCTTGCATGTTTGATAATGTTGTCCTCGACCAGCCGACGATCGTCATCACCGCCTCGCGGGTGCCTGACGAAGCCGGCGATACGCCCGCCAGCGTGACCCTGATCGATGCCGAACGGATCGAGCGGATCGGCGCACCACTGGTGACCGACACTTTGCGGATAGTGCCGTCGCTGTCGGTCTCGTCGAGCGGACCCGCAGGGTCGCTGGTCGACGTCCGCATTCGCGGCGCCGAAGCCAATCATAGCTTGCTGTTCGTCGAAGGAATCCGTGCCAATGACCCGGCCGCCGGCAATGCGCCGCGGTTCGAACTGCTCAACGCCGATGTCGCGAGCCGGATCGAGGTCGTGCGCGGACCGCAATCGGCGCTGTGGGGCTCCGAAGCGATCGGCGGCGTGGTCGCGGTCGACGGCGCCGCGCCAGGCGATGGAGAAAGCCGGGCGCTGCTCGAATATGGCAGCTTCGACACCGCCCGCGCCGCCGCCCGCACCAGCTTCGGCACCGCCGAACGCGGGCTATCGATCGGGGTCTCGGGGCAGCGAAGCGACGGGATCGACAGTTTCTCCGGCGACGGCGAGCGCGATGGCTACCGCAATGCGTCGGGGCGCATCGCCGGAGCGTATCGGCTGTCGCCGGCCGTGCTGGTCGGCGGATCGGGGTTCGCGCTGCGTGCCCGAAGCGAGTTTGACGGGCTTAGCCCCGACACGTTCACGCGCGACGACACGCTCGATTTGACGCGCAATCGGCTCGCCGCGGGACGACTTTACGCGACGATCGGCAATCGCGAACAGCGTTTCGCGACCGTGTCGGGCAGCCTGCTCGGCTCGACCAACCGCAATGCGCTCGGTGACGTCCCGATCAACCGCACCCGGGCCACGCGCCGCACTATGGCGATCGAAGCCGGGCAGCGGATCGGAAAGCACCAATTTATCGCTGCCATCGAGGGCGAACGCGAGACCTTCGTCACACGCGACGCGGTTTACGGTGGCGCGACCAACCAGGACCGCGCGCGCACCCACCAGTCGCTGACTTTGGAATGGAAAATGACCGAACTTGGCCCGATCTCGACCCAGGTCGCCGTGCGCCACGATATTTTCTCGGCGTTCAAGGATGCGACGACCGTTCGCGCCGCCGCGCTGGCCACGCTTGGGAGTGGATTTTCGATCTCAATAACCTATGGTCAAGGCATTGCTCAGCCAACCTTTTTCGACCTTTATGGCTTCTTCCCGGGGAGCTTCGCCGGCAATCCCGACCTGACGCCTGAGAAGAGCCGCGGGGGCGAGGCGTCGCTGCGCTATCGCAAGGGTCCGCTGACCGCCGCACTGACTTATTACCGCCAGCGCCTGCGCTACGAGATTCTCGATGTGTTCGCCTTCCCGCTGTCGACCACGGTCAATGCCACGCGGACGAGCCGGCGCGAGGGAATCGAGGTCGAGGCGAGTTTTGCCCCCTCGCCTCTAGCCCGCCTGAGCGCGACCTACGCCTGGCTTGATGCGAGCGAGCCACGTGGTCCGATGTCGAGCCCTATTAAAGAACATCGCCGCCCGCGCCACAGCGGCAGCATCGCTCTTGATGGCACAAGCGGGCGGCTAAGCTATGGCGCGGCGGTCGCCTATACCGGGGCGCGAATCGACAGCGACTTCGACCTTTACCCCGCACCTCGCGTGCGCCTGTCGCCATATTGGCTGGCGAGCGGGCAAGTGGCAGTTCGAATCGCCGGGCCGATCGCAGCGACATTGCGCGTCGCCAATGCGTTCGATGCGAATTATCAGGACGTTGTTGGCTATCGCACCGAAGGAAGGAGCGTCCATGGCGGGATTCGCCTCGCTATTGGCGGCTAGCGCGGCGCTGCGGGTGGCGTCGCTCGACCTGTGCAGCGACGAATATCTGCTGCTCCTTGCCCGTCCAGACGAGATCGCCAGCGTCAGCCGGGTGTCGCATGACCCCGCTGACAGCTCGTTGTGGCAGCAAGCGCGGCATTATCCGGCTAACCGGCGCGGGCTTGAAGGCGTGATCGCCACGCGCCCGACATTGTTGCTGAGCATGGGCGGTGGTGGACGCGCGACGAGCCTGATTGCCGAGCGGCTGCACCTGCGGACGATGGCGCTTGCTTACCCTTCGTCGATCGCCGAGGTCGAGATGACGATGGTCCGCGTGGCGCGCGCGCTCGGCGATCGCCATCGCGCCGATGGGTGGCGGCGGCGACTGGCAGTGCTGCGCGGCTCGCCCTTGCTCCAGCGCGATGCGATTTTCCTGTCGGGGGGCGGGAT
>JAJAYY010000237.1 GCA_026785965.1 Sphingomonas bacterium | reverse complement strand
GGTACAGCGTTGAATTCGGACTCTCTCGCGAGGGCGGGCAAGTGAAGATTTTCGGCGCCGGTCTAGCGTCGAGTTTCGGCGAGTTCGGCGTCAGCCTCGACGCCGAAAAGGTCGAACGGCGCCGCTTCAGCATCGTCGAGGCCGCCGCCACCCCATATGAAAACGACCATATGCAGCCGCTCTATTTCATCAGCGATGGGGCGAGCGAGGTCGCCGCGCAGATCTGCGCAATCGACGCGGCGGCGCTCGACGCGCTCGCTGCGCTGCCGCACTGACCGGAATTACGCCCCGATCATAACCGTCGAGCCGACCTTGGTCACGCCATAGAGCTTGGCGGCGAATTTCGCGGGGAGCCGGACGCAACCGTGCGATGCCGGTCGCCCGGGAAGCGCGCCAGCATGAAGCGCGATCCCATAATCGTCGAGGCGCTGCATATACGGCATTGGCGCATTGTCATATTTGCGGCTGTGGTGGAGCGACTTTTTCTGGAGAATTGGGAAGATCCCGGTCGGGGTATCGTGGCCCGACTTTCCGCTTGAGATGGTCGATACCGCGACCAACTCATTCGCGCTGTAAAGATAGGCCAGCTGATGCGACAGGCTGATCACGACGCGCGGGGCCCGCACCGACACGCCATCCTTCCACAGATAGTGACCTGGTTTGAGCGCGCGTCCGCCGAACGCGTCCGCCATATCGGCGCGCGCCATCACCGCGGCTTCGCTCGCGGCCAACTTGGCCTCGAAGGTTTCGACCGTGGCGGTAGCGGGGGTGACGGGAACGGCGAGAGCGAGCATGACTGGCGCCGCCAGCGCAAAGGCTAGCTTGTTCATTTTACTGACTCTTTTTCTATTGACTTTCACTGACCCAATGCTCGCGCCGCGAGTCGGGTTCCATTTTTATGGCGAGTCGCGCTTTTGACCGAGTGGTCGCGTGACAGCGGTGATGCTGCCCCGCTATGGCGGGCGCGATGAGCGACGCCCCGTCTCCCCGCGAATATCGCACCGGTTCGGATCCGCGTACGCTGCGCGATGCGCTCGGTTGCTTCGCGACCGGGGTGACGGTAGTGACCTGCTTCGACCGGGATGGTGCACCGGTCGGCCTGACCGCCAACAGCTTCACCGCTTTGAGCCTCGACCCGCCGTTGCTGCTGGTGTGCGTCGCCAAGGCCGCGACCAGCGCAGTGCCGCTGACCAGCGCGCCGCTGTTTGCGGTCAATGTCCTCCAGACCGGGCAGCAGCCCGCCTCGATCACTTTCTCGACCCGGGTCGATGACCGCTTCGGCAGCACCGAATGGAGTTGCGGTGAAGTCGGCGCACCGGTGTTGATGGATTCGCTGTCGGTATTCGAATGCCGCCGCGCTGCGGTACATGACGGCGGCGATCACTGGATTTTGGTCGGCGAAGTGGTCAAGGCGAGTTTCGAAAGCGGACTCGATCCGTTGCTCTACTTCCGCGGCCGCTATCGACGCCTCCATTTCGACTGAGTCGGCAGCCAGACTTATCCACAGGGCGCGTGACTCTTGGTCAAAAAGCGCGCAGCTTTTTGCCATGGCGGACCGGGGGGACATCGATTCGCGCGCGGATCAACGCGCTGGGAAGCCGACGGCGACCGGGGCGGCTCTCCCCACGTCGGACGGGCAAAACGGATTTGACTTCAGCTCAATCCTGGCGGTTGCCGACGCCATCCCGATGATGATTGCGTTCTGCGACCGCGATCAGCGCTATCGATTCATCAACCGCGCGCTGGCCGACTGGTTCGAGCGTCCGCGCAGTGAAATCCTCGGTCGAACTGCACGCGAATTGCTTGGCGATGCCTACGCTCAGCGCGCGCCGATGATCGAGGCGGCGCTGGCAGGCGAGCGGCAATGGTTCGCGACCGATTACATCCATCCGACACGCGGCTCGCTCGCGGTCCAGACCGAGTATATCCCGCAGGTCGGCGCCGACGGCGATGTCCGCGGGATCGTCATGCTGGTCGAGGATATTACCGAACAACGGCTGGCCGGGCGGGCGCTCAAGGAGAGCGAGGAGCGGTTTCGCCGGATCGCCGATTCGGCACCGGTACCGATGTGGGTCACCCGACTCGATCGGACGCGCGATTTCGTTAATGATGCCTATGTCGAATTGATGGGGGTCGGCCGCGAGGAAGCGCGGCAGATCAATTGGGCGCAGCGGATCCATCCGGATGATTACCAGCGGATGGTCGATGAGACGTTGGCCGGTGAAGCGAGCGGCGGTAGCTATACGCTTGAGGCGCGATTCGAGGCCAAGCCGGGCGAGTATCGCTGGATGCGCTCGGTGTCGCAGCCGCGGCACGACGCCGAAGGGCGGCTGATCGGATATATCGGGGTCGCCAACGATATCACCGCAACCAAGGAGGCCGAGCTGGAATCGCGGCGGCTGGTAGAAGAGCGCACCGCCGAACTGACCGCCAGCGAAGCGCGCCTGCGCTCAATCTTCGACACGGTGATGGAAATCATCGTGCTGACCGAGCCGGACGGCACAATCGTCCAGATGAACCGCGCCCGCGCCGCGTGGCGTGACGATCATCCTGAGGGCGCGATCGGAGCCAAATTGTGGGACGCGCCTACGCTGCGCGCCTTTCCGCAGCATCGACCGTTGATGCGCAACGCGGTGGCGATGGCGGCGCGGGGCGAATCGTTTGAAAGCGAAGTGATCCTCGAGCGCGAGGGAATGCCGACGGCGTACCTGAATGTCTCGTTGCGTCCGGTGCGCGATGACCAGAGCGTGATCAATTATCTGTTGTTTGAGGCGCGAGACATCACCGAATTGAAGGCCGCGCAGGAGCAATTGCGACAGAGCCAGAAG
>JAJAYY010000236.1 GCA_026785965.1 Sphingomonas bacterium | reverse complement strand
TCCCTTACGTCCGCGAACGCCAGCAGTTCGGGCAGCCGATCGGTCATTTCCAGCTGATGCAGGGCAAGATCGCAGACATGTATGTCGCATTGAATTCGGCGCGGGCGTACGTCTATCAGGTGGCGCGCGCGTGCGACGCGGGCAAGACCACGCGGTTCGACGCCGCGGGGGCAATCCTGCTCGCGAGCGAAAGCGCGGTGAAGGTCGCGGGCGAAGCTATCCAGGCGCTCGGCGGGGCAGGCTATACCAAGGACTGGCCGGTCGAACGCTTCTACCGCGACGCCAAGCTGCTCGACATTGGCGCCGGCACCAACGAAGTGCGGCGAATGCTGATCGGGCGCGAGCTGATCGGCGCCTAATAGGCCTCGACCAAGACGCCAGCTCCGCCAAGCAGCATCGCGACTCCGGCCAAGCGCGCCGCGAGTGGGCCTCCCGAGGCGAGCTTCTCGACCGCGACCAGGATCGCCAACGCCGCAACCCAGGCGAGATTCATTACCCCGCCGACGAACAGCAGGATCATCAGCAACCAACAGCAGCCGACGCAGACCGTTCCGTGCAACAATCCGAGGCGGAGCGCACCCGATGGACCGGGCCGCCAGTAACGCGTGAGGAATTGCGCCGGCGAGCGGCAGGAGCGCAGGCAGGCGTTCTTCCACGGCGAAAGCTGGTATGCGCCTGCGGCCATCAAAGCCCCGCCAACTAGCGCCGGGGCACTTGCGCAAAGATTCATCGCGCCGATCCAGTCCGACCGGACGAGCTCCAGCTGCGCCGCCGCAGCAGCCAGCGAAAAGCCCAGCCAGGTGATCAAATAGCCCGATAGGAACAGCCAAGGCGGGGCAATTCCCGCCGCATCGCCGCGGCTGTTTCGGACCCGTGCGTATAACAGGATCGCGGGCGCAGCCGAGGGCAGCATCATCGCCACCATCATCACCCACCACATCGCCAAAACCAGGGCAAAATCGGCGGCCATGGTCATCTCGCCGCCGCGCGCCAGATAGGCCCAGGCAAGCAGCGCCAAAGCGGCGATCCCGCCAACCAGAACCGTGCGCTCGCGCCCAGCCATCAGGACGGGGAAGCCGGGTTCCGGCACTTCAAGCGTGGACGACCCCATGACTGTTGAGGTGGAGGTGGGCGAACTGCCCGTAGCTGTTGCTGTTTTCGACCGCGAGCGCACCCTGGCTCTTACTGGAGGCGCTGCCAATGTCGGCATAGACATATTCGAACCCATCCGGGAGGTGAATCCGGGCGCGCACATCCGACCCGTCGACAAGGCTTCTTATCGGTTCGCCCTCCATTTCGACATGCCCGGGAATCGACAATTTGGCACGACGGCCCTCGACATCGATCTCGAAGTCTATCGGCGCGAAGATTGGCGCGTGCATCGTTTCGAGCGTCGAGGCGAATACTGCGAACATCGTCGCGAACGGATCGGTGTCTTGCCCGGTCATGATCTTGAGCAGTGCCTCGCGCTGGGCATCGTCGGCGCGCTCGTCGACGAACGCCTGACACGTTCCCTTGCCCTCGTGGATGGCCGCCGGCCAGTGGTACACGGCAGCGATCCTAAGGCCGTCGAGCCTGGTTTCGCCGTGATGGCCTTCGTCGATCACGATCCCTACAATCGCCTGGCATTCTCCCTTGTCCGGGAGACCGCCGAACTGGCAGTTGCAGCCATATTCGCAATTGCAATTGGCAAGCTCGCGCCCGGTGAATTCCCAATGAGCCATGACAGCAATCTCCCCTCGACGGCACGCTTCGCGTACCACAGGAAAAGTTCCCTGGGTAGTCGCGGCCGCTCGCCAGCAGCGGCGCGATGGGCTATCCGGATACCGGGTGGGGGAGACGAACAATGCGCTACACGATCATCCTGCTAGCGGTTGCCAGCCTGTCCGCGTGTGACCGCAAAATAGAACCAACTGCGGCGCCGGATACTGTTGCGGTCCCGGCGGCGCTCAGCTTCGATGGCGCCGAGTCGAGCGACCCGACCGAGCGGATCGCGCACGGTGAGCGCTTGAGCCACATCCTCGGTTGCACCGGCTGCCATAAGCCCAACCTCGAGGGGCAATGGTTCAACGACGATGCGCCCGAGATGGGCAAGCTTTACGCGAGCAATCTGACCCGCGTGCTGCCGACGATGAGCGACGCGCAGCTTGAGACTCTGCTGCGCGAGGGCACGCATCCGACGCGCGGCGACTTGTGGATCATGCCATCCGAAGTATTCCAGCGGCTGAGCGAGGCCGACATGGCGGCGCTGATCGCGCACCTCCGCACCGTCAAGCCGAGCGGCGCGCCAACCCCGGCGCCGGCCATGTCCGCCATGGCCAAGGCTGCAGTCGCCAGCGGTAAATTCAAGCCAGTCAGTGCCTCCGTCGCCGAATATCGCACCACCACCCCGCCCGACCTTGGCGAGGGGCATGCTTTTGGCCGCTATATCGCCGCCACGACTTGCGCCGAATGTCATGGCGGCGACCTGACCGGCGTGCCCGATTTCCTGCCCGGGGTTAACACCCCGGACCTCGACATCGCCGGTGCTTACAGTGACGCCGAACTGGTCACTCTGCTGACCACCGGCAAAGGCAAGACGCGCGCCGACCTCGGGCTGATGACCCTCGTCGGCAAGGGCCATTTCTCTCACCTCACCGGGCGCGAACGCTCCGCCTTGATTGCCTATCTGAAGGCCCGCGCCGACCGTCCCCAGCCGGCGCGAGCCAACTAGGTCACCACACCTTCACGCGCTTGTCGGGGGCGAGGTAGAGTTTGTCGGTCGGCTGGACGTTGAACGCGGCATACCATGCGTCGATGTTGCGCACGGTCGACGCGCGATATTCGTCGGGGGCGTGGCCATTGGTCGCAATCTGGCTGCGCAGCGCTTCCTCGCGGGTCTTGTCGGCCCATGCCTGAGCATAAGCGATGAAGAAGCGCTGGTCGCCGGTGAAGCCGTCGATTACCGGGGCTTCCTTGCCGCCCAATGAGGCACGGTAAGCGTCATAGGCGGCCGACAGCCCGGCAACGTCGGCGATATTCTCGCCCAGCGTCTGCTCGCCCTTCACATTGACTCCGGGGAACGGGCTGTAGGCGTCATATTGCGCGGCGAGCGCCTTGCCCGACAATTGGAAGCGGCCAAGGTCGGCCGGGGTCCACCAATTGCGCATGTTGCCGGTCGAATCGAACATCGCGCCATTATTGTCGAAGCTGTGGCTGATCTCGTGCCCAATCACCGCGCCGATCGCGCCATAATTATAGGCCGCGTCGGCGGTGGGATCGTAGAACGGCTTGACCAGGATTGCGGCGGGGAAATTGAGCGCATTCTGGACCGGCAAATTGACCGCATTGACGAGCTGCGGCGGCATCCACCATTCGGCGCGATCCATCGGCTTGCCGAGCTTGGCGAGCTGATGGCGATATTCGGCCAGGCTTGCCGCCGACTGGTTGGCATAAGCGTCGGTCGGGCTGATCGTGACGCCCGAATAATCGCGCCAAGTGTCGGGATAGCCGACGCCGACGACGATCGTCTTGACCTTCTTGATCGCTTCGGCCTTGGTCGCCGGGGCCATCCAGTCGAGCCCTTCGACGCGCTTGGCGAAAGCGGTCTTGATCCCTTCCACCATGCCCTGGATCGCGGCCTTGTTTCCGGCCGGGAAATATTTGTCGACATAGGCCTTGCCGACCGCATCTTTGAGCGCGCCGCTGGTCGCATTGAGCGCCAGCTTGTCGCGCGTGCGTTGTTGCGGGGTGCCCGACAGCGCGGTGCCAAAGAACGCAAAGCGCGCGTCGCGGATCGCCGCCGGTAGAACATTGCCATGTTCGTTGAGCGTGTGGAAGGCGAGCCAGTCCTTCCATGCGTCGAGCGGCTGCGAGCCGACCAATGCGGCGATGCGCGGGATCGCGCCCGAATGATAAGCCTGGAACTTGGCGACCGAGCCGAGCTGCGCGGCACCGAGTAGCGCGGGCCAATCGATCCCCGGCGCTTTCTGCTCAAGCTCGGCGCGGGTCCACACGTTTGCGCCCTTGGTGAAGTCGTTGCTTTCGGCGATTGTCGCGTGGGCCTGCGCGATCTGCTTTTCGAGCGCGATGACGCGTCCTGCGGCAGCCACTGGATCGGGGTTGCCAGCGGCGCGCATCACGCTTTCGACATAGATGCGATATTTGTCGCGCAGGCCCACCATCTTGGCATCGGCCGACAGATAATAATCGCGGTCGGGCAGCCCCAGCCCGCCCTGGAGGAGGTAAGGCAGGGTCTCGCCCGGGGTGTTGAGCCCCTGGGTGACGAACAGGCCAAACAGATGATCGGTGTTGAAGTTGGTCGCGTTGAGTGGGTCGACGTCGGCGCGCAGCGTCTTGCCGATCGCGGCGCTCAGCGCGGCCTTGTCGGCAATCGCGGCGATCGCGTCGAGATCGGCCTTGGCCGGGGCCAGCCCCGCTTTGTCGATCGCCGCGGTGTCGAGATAGGCCTTGTAATAATTGGCGATGCGCCCGTCGTCGGTGTCGGCTGCGGCATTGGATTTGAGCAGCGCATTGAACAATTCGATGCTGTTCTTCTCGCGTACCTGGTCGGCGACGTAGAACGAGCCGATCGAGCTGCGGTCGGCGGGAATCTCGGTGTTCTTGACCCAATTGCCATTGGCGTAAGCGAAGAAATCGTCGCCCGGCTTGACCGCCGTGTCCATCGCCGCTTTGTCGAAGCCGATCGCGGAGCCGGCGACTTGCTCGGTGGCGGCCGGGTCACCGCCGCGGTTGCACGCGCTAGCGGTGAGCGCGAGGGCAGAGACGAACAGCAGCAAGGAGGTGCGCTTCATTGGGTATTCCTTCATTCTGGCAAGGTTGCAAAAATGTTGCGCGGTTGCGGAGCGCTTTGCAAGCGCCGACACGGGCGCTAGGCGCTAACCGCCATGAAGTTTCGACGAACGGGAAGTGAACCAGGATGAGTGGACCCCGCATCGACAGCAAGATCGACGTCGACGGCGCCGAATTCCGCACGCGCAGCGCGCACAATCGCGGACTCGCCGAGCAGCTTCGCGCCGATGTCGCCAAGGCCGCGCTCGGCGGCACCGAGAAATCGCGCGAGCGGCATACGTCCCGCGGCAAATTGCTGCCACGAGAACGCGTCGAACGCTTGCTCGATCCGGGCTCGCCATTGCTCGAAATCGGTCAGCTCGCGGCGTGCGACCTGTACGACGGCGAAGTCCCCGGCGCGGGAATGATCGCCGGGATCGGGCGCGTCTCGGGGCGGCAGGTGATGATCGTCTGCAACGACGCGACGGTGAAGGGCGGGACTTACTATCCGCTGACTGTAAAGAAGCATTTGCGCGCGCAGGAAATCGCCGAGGCCAACCGCTTGCCGTGCATCTATCTGGTCGATTCAGGCGGCGCCAATCTGCCGCACCAGGCCGAGGTGTTTCCCGACCGCGATCACTTCGGGCGGATCTTCTACAACCAGGCCAATATGTCGGCGCAAGGCATCGCCCAGATCGCCTGCGTGATGGGCAGTTGCACTGCCGGCGGGGCCTATGTCCCGGCGATGAGCGACGAGAGCATCATCGTTCGCGAGCAGGGCACAATTTTCCTCGCTGGCCCGCCGCTGGTCAAGGCCGCAACGGGCGAGGAAATCAGCGCCGAGGAGCTTGGCGGCGGCGACCTTCACGCGCGCAAATCTGGCGTGGTCGATCACCTCGCCGAAAATGACGAACATGCGCTGACCATCGTGCGCGATATCGTCAGTCATTTGGGGGGTGAAGCGGGGGCCGGGATCGAACTTCGTGAGCCGCGACCGCCGCATTACGATGCCGAACAATTGTACGGCATCATCCCCGACGATGTGCGCGCGCCCTATGACGTGCGCGAGGTCATTGCGCGGCTGGTCGACGCGTCCGAATTTCACGAAATCAAGGCGCTTTACGGCACCACGCTCGTATGCGGCTTTGCGCACATCTGGGGGATGCCGGTCGCGATCCTCGCCAACAATGGCGTGTTGTTCAGCGAAAGCGCGGTCAAGGGCGCGCACTTCATCGAACTCGCCTGCCAGCGCCGCATTCCCTTGCTGTTCCTGCAGAATATCTCGGGCTTCATGGTTGGCGGCAAATATGAGGCCGAGGGGATTGCCAAGCATGGCGCCAAATTGGTCACCGCGGTCGCCACCGCGCAAGTGCCAAAGGTCACCGTGCTGATCGGCGGCAGCTTCGGCGCGGGCAATTACGGGATGTGCGGGCGGGCTTATTC
>JAJAYY010000235.1 GCA_026785965.1 Sphingomonas bacterium | reverse complement strand
TCTGGCGAGCGGCCCAGATCGTCGGCGCGAACTTGGCGCGATAGACGATCATGTCGAGCCGGCGCTCGAGCAGGCCGATCAGATTCTGGCTGGCGTCGCCCTTCATCTTGGCGGCGTGCTGGAAGGTCTGGCGGAACTGCTTCTCGGTGACGTCGCCGTAATAGCCCTTGAGCTTCTGCTTGGCGCGCAGCTGGATGCCGAAGTCCGACACCTTGGACTTGCGGCGCTGGCCGTGCTGGCCGGGGCCATATTCGCGCTTGTTGACCGGGCTCTTGGGGCGTCCGAAGACGTTTTCGCCCATGCGGCGGTCGAGTTTATACTTGGCGCTAGAACGCTTGCTCACGATTGATCTCCAATTTGCTTCTCGTGCGTGCCCGGAACCGCACCGCCCGACCTATTGTCGAACGCGACCACCGCTTCACCGGACGTGCAGGGTCAATTGCGAAGCCGGGCGCCTAGGCGAGGGCGCGGCAAAGGTCAAGCTTGGCAAGCCGCCGCTGCTCGTCGCATAGGGGCGCGCATGACCGACATCATCGCTCCCGCCGACTGCTCCACCATGACCGAGGTTCGCGCCGGGGTCGATGACGTCGATCGCGCGATCGTCGCGCTGATCGGGCGTCGGTTCGGTTTTATGGACGCCGCGGCGCGGATCAAGCCGACGCGCGAGGCAGTGCGCGACGAATGGCGCAAGGCCGACGTGCTGGCCAAGGTCGATACCGCCGCCGCCTCCTCGCGCATTGATCGCGCGCTGATGGCGCGGCTTTACGAAGATCTGATCGAAACCTCGATCGCGCATGAGCTCGAGCGGTGGGAAGCGATCCGGCCGGCATGACTTCGGGCAGGCCGCTGTGGCCGTGGGTTGCGGCGGCGCTGGTGCTGCTGTTCGCGCTCGCGCTGATCGTGCCGGTCGATCATGACGAGGGGCAATATGTCGCGGCGGCGCATCTGATCGCCACTGGGTACCTTCCGTACCGCGACTTTTCCTATCTCCAGACGCCGCTTCAGCCGTTTTTGATCGCTCCGCTGGCGTGGCTCGCGCCTGGCTGGCTGCTGGTCGCGGCGCGGCTTGCCAATGCGCTCGCGGTGGCGCTGGCGGCGTGGTTGCTCGCCCGGACCGCGGTTCGCCTGAGCAAGCGGGCAATCGCGGGCCCGATTGTCATCATCGCTGTGGTCGCGGTCGACGCAATGCTGTTCGCCGCCACTGTCGCGCGCAATGATGCCGTGCCAATGCTGTTGTTCGCCGCCGCGCTTGAACGCCTGTTCGCGGGGCAGCCGATTTCGCCGCGCCGCGCCGCGCTTGCCGGTCTGTTTCTCGCGCTCGCCGCCTCGACCAAGGTCAGCTACGCGCTTCCCGCCGCCGCTGCCGCGGCGATGGCGCTGTGGCACGCCCGCCGTGCGGATCGGCCACAAGTCGCGGGGCTGATCGCCGGAATGGCGGTGGGCGCGCTCCCGACATTGTTGTTCCTCGTCTGGCAGACCAAGCCGTTCCTGTTCGGCGCTTATCATTACAGCATCGACGCGGTCACCGCCTGGCAGACGCTGATCGGTACCACCGAGCGGCTGGGGTGGGGTTTTCGCGCGCGCCGACTTGCTGGCCTGCTCGTGCTCGGCCCGGCGTTGCTGATGCTGGTCGCGGTGGCGATAACCCAGTCGCGCAAGCGGGCGCTTGGCGAGCCGCGCCCGCTCGGGATCTCGCTTGGGGTGTTGCTGATCGCGTCGTTGCTCGCGGCGATCCTGCCGACCCCGGTCTATCGCCAATATCTGGTGCCGTTGGTGCCGCCGTTGATCCTGCTCGCCGCGTTGCGCGCGGAGGCGGTTATCGCGTGGCTGCGGCCGCGCACCGCGTTCGCTGCATTCGCTGCCCTGCTCCTCGCTGGATCGATCGTCGCGGGCTTTGTCCGGAGCGTGAACTCGGGCATCCGCGCGCCCGCCGCAGAGCGCCCGCTCGCAATCGAGCGTCAAGCGCATCGCATTGGCCGGCTTGGCGCGCAGGCCGGGGGCGGGATCGTTGCCGGGCTCGATCCGCTGCTGCTGATCGATAGCGGGCTGACGTTCGACCCGCGCTTCGCCGCTGGGCCGTTCCTGTTCCGCGCCGGCAATCTCGCCGCGTGCGCCGACGCCGCTTTATGCCCGGTAACCTTCGCGCATCTCGATCGGCTCGATCAGGCGCCGCCGCGTTTCCTTGTCACCGGCAGCGAACGCAAATTGCCGCCCGGCATTCCCGGCGGGCTCGATGGTGCGCTCGATCGCTGGGCGCTGCACAAGGGCTATGCCGCGACGCCGCTCGGTGCTGGGCGAATCCTGTGGACCGCGCCGCGCTGATTATTTGGGGCGCGGATTGACCAAAGCGCGGATCATCCCGCGGACCATTTTCAGCTCGCGGCTCGACCAGCCTGGCTTGGTCATGATCGTGCGGATCGCGTTGCGCGTCGTCGGGGTCTTGTCGGGCGGGTAATAATAGCCGGCCTGATCGAGCGCCTGGTCGAGCTGGCCGATCATCCCCTCCAGCTCGGCCATCGGCGCGACCGGCTCGGGCTGCTTGACCGTCGGCTGGGCGAGCGCCACCCCGCGCGACCATTCGTAGGCTAGCAAAATCACCGCCTGGGCGAGGTTGAGGCTGCCGAAGTCGGGATTGATCGGGACGGTGACGATCTTGGTCGCCAGCGCGACGTCGTCGCTTTCAAGCCCCGACCGTTCGGGGCCGAACAGGATCGCCGAGCGCCCGCTCGATCCAGCCAAGTCGCGCGCCATCTTCTCGGGGCCGATTGTCGGCATGATCAGGTCGCGCCGCCTTACGGTCGAGGCGTAAACGGTCGAACAATCGGCGATCGCGTCCTGGACGCTGTCGAACAGCTGGGCTTGCTCAAGCACCACGTCGGCCCCGCTCGCCGCCGGCCCGGCCTCGGGATTGGGCCAGCCGTCGCGCGGACTGACCAGTCGCATCTCGGTCAGCCCGAAATTGAGCATCGCGCGCGCTGCCTTGCCGATGTTCTGGCCGAGCTGCGGGCGGACGAGGATGATGATCGGTCCTTGAGCACTCACAGCAATGTGTCGCGCGGCTTGGGGTCGGGCGCCGGCTCTTCCTCCCCCACCGCGCCGGCGATCTCGGCGAAATCGCCGGCTTCGGAGAAGTCTTTATAGACGCTCGCGAAGCGGATGTAGGCGACGTGGTCGAGCGCTTTCAGTCCGTCCATCACCGCCTGGCCGATCGCGTCGGTCGTGACTTCGTCGCCGCGGGTTTCGAGCTGGCGCTGGATGCCTGTGACCAGGCGGTCGATCTTGGCCGCGTCAATGTCGCGCTTGCGGCACGCGTGGCCGACCGCGCGCTCCAATTTGGCGCGGTCGAACGGCTCGCGCTTGCCGTCTTTCTTGAGCACGGTGAGGTCGCGCAACTGGACTCGCTCGAAGGTCGTGAAGCGTGCCCCGCAACCCTCGCACTGCCGCCGCCGCCGGATCGCCGCGCCATCTTCCGACGGGCGGCTGTCCTTTACCTGGCTGTCTTCATGGGCACAGAATGGGCAGCGCATCAGTTCTTGGCCGAGGGCGGCGCCGGCCCGC
>JAJAYY010000234.1 GCA_026785965.1 Sphingomonas bacterium | reverse complement strand
GAATCCACAATGCCAGCGCAGCCAGGACCGTGACGATGATCTGAACGAGCGCATTGTCGGCGACCACGACCCCCACACCAATGCCGGCCGCGATGGACAGTGAGAAGGCAATCGCGGCGCGCGTCACGAGGCGCACGCCCCGTTTCCACAGCGAATCGAGCCGCTCGCCGAAAGGCAGAGTCTCTGGAGGCATCCAATCCATGAGCCGGAGATGGTTGTGCGCGCCGTCGGATCAAGAGTTGGACGTGCAGAACGTGCGACTTCGAAGGAAGCGCCACGTCCAATTGGACAGGAAAAATCCAGCTGCGGCCCCGCCCGCCCGGCGGAGAGACGAAGTGCTGAGCCGGTTCAACTAAGCCCGGTTAAATTGTCTTATGACTAAATCAGACTTCAGCGTGATGGCTGTGACAGGCAAATCGGCTTCAGACCGTGGGCATGCCAAACGCGGTCCAGCTCGGCCGCGAGTACAACCGCTATATTGACCACTTGATCTGGAACTCGACCTCTTCTTCCTTTTCACCCCGCTCATGTTCGATGTTGTAAGTGGCTCGGACCGGTACGGATATGCGCTCTCCCGCAATCTTGATTTCGAAGCGCTGGCCGCTCTCCAACGCGTCGGCGAGACGGCGAAGCTTTTCCACGAACTGGACCAGTGGGTAGTCCTTCTCAATGTCTCTGGTCGGCTTAGGCTCCATTGTCATCTCTCCAAATCGTAACTGGCGCCCCCACGAGGGCTGGGATTGGCTTCACGCTAGAGGGGGCTGGGATTGCGTGCAAACCGATTCAGAGCAGTGCCTTAGACCAGCTGTTCCACACAGGGCTAAACCTTGCCTTCAGTTTCCTGACGAAGGCATCGGCCCTATTCCCACCCATTGCGGACTTTAATCGCTAACCCAATCCGGCCTGGGTGATGCGCTGGTCCAGCCCCAGTCCGACAACATTTCATACACGGAAGCCAGGTTCCTCGCCGGGTCACCTGGCCCGACACAAGAAAAGCCATATCCTGCGGCAAGACTGGATTTGTGCGGCGCAATGACAGTCCAATCAGCGTCGACCACCATGCCAGCTGGAGCGCCGAATTGCTGGAGCAAGGCTGTGAAAAGCAATTTGGACGCCCGACAGTTCGAGATTGAACGGCGCTACAATTTCAATGCCCAATCGATGGGAGAGGTCTAGCCAGCAATCAACATCCGGTTTCATGTGCTTTGACTAGCGACAGCCATGTCCGCTCCCCACCCAAACCAGACGTAGTGCGCGCAATTCAGACTGGGGCACTCCTGAGTAGCCCCAGCCGCTCGCGCCGTAGCCACCGCGCCAGCATCAACACCGCGACGATCGCCAGCCCCAGCGCCAGCCCGGCCCAGATGCCGACCCCGCCCCAGCCGCCGCGGAAGGCGAGCCACACACCGACCCCGATCCCGACCACCCAATAGCCGATGAAAGTGAAGATCATCGGCACGCGAGTGTCGTGGAGCCCGCGCAGGATGCCCGCGCCGACAACCTGCGCGCCATCGACAATCTGGAAGATCGCCGCGACCCCGAGGAAGGCGACCCCGAGCGCGATCACCGGCGCATTGGCGGCATTGTCTTCAAGGAACAGCGTCATCAACGGCCGCGGCAACGCCCAGATCAAGATCGCCATCAGCGCCATGAAGCTGACCCCCATGCCCCAGGCGCTCCAGCCGGCGCGGGCAATCCCGGCGCGGTCGTCGCGCCCGCGCGCGAGCCCGACTCGGATCGTCGCCGCTTGCGCCATCCCCCACGGCACCATGAACGACAGCGCCGCAATCTGCAGTGCCACCGCATGCGCGGCGACCGCGTCGGCGCTGATCAGCCCCATCAGATAGGCCGCGGCGCTGAACACCCCGCCCTCAAATCCCATCGCCAGCCCGATCGGCAGCCCGAGCAGCCACATCCGCCGGTAACACGGCCAATCGGGGCGCCACCAGCGGCCGAACAGATGGAAGCGCTTGAACTGGCGGTCAGTCACGATCACCATGCCGAGCGCGAGCACCAGCAGGATCCACACGATCGAGCTCGCCAGCCCGCCCCCGAACAGACCCATCGCGGGCAGTCCGAAATGGCCGAAAATCATCGCCCAGCCGAGCGCTGCGTTGAGGACGATCCCGACCAGGCTGATAACCAGCACCCAGCCCGGCCGCTCGAGTGCCGAGACGAAGTTGCGCATCGCCTGGAATATCAGGAACGGCAGCATCGACCACATGTAGCCATGGAGGAAGGTCGCCGCTCCGCGCGCCAGCCCGGGGTCCTGACCAAGCGCGGCGATGATTGGTTCGGCGTTCCACAGCAAAATCCACACCGGCGGGGTGACGGTCGCGATCAGCCACAGCGACTGGCGGAAGGTGCGGCGGACCTCGCGCACGCTGTTCGAGCGACGCCCGAGCGCGGTCGCGATCATCGGCGATGAGGCGGTGACCAGGCCGAGGCAGATCAGGCTGAAGGCGAAATTGAGGTTGAGCCCGAGCGCCGCAGCGGCGAGCGGGCGCGCGCCGAGGCGTCCCATCAGCAGCACATCGGTCGCCTGGATCGCCGCCATCGTCAGATTGGCGAGCATCAGCGGCCACGCCAGCGACAGCGTGGCGCGGATTTCGGTGCGGATCGGCGGCGACAACAGCATGGGCGCGTCGGGTAGCGGCATCATGCCGCCAAGGCCACCACAAGCGGTTGGTCGATTATTCCTGTCGTCGCCGCTCACCCTCGGCTAGTCGTCGCGCAAAGGAGCTTGGTATGCGGTTCGTTCGTGCGGTGTGGAAATTGCTGGTCGGGATCAAGGACGCGCTGGTCCTGGTCCTGATGCTGATCTTCTTCGGCGCGCTGTGGGCGGCGCTGCAGGGCGGGCCCAAGCCGATCGGCAAGGGCGTGCTATTGGTCAATCTCGACGGCGCGCTGGTCGAACAGCCGTCGCGGCCAAGCGCGACGAGCCTGGTTGGCGGTGGTAGCGGAGCGATGCGCGAGCACCGCCTGCGCGATGTCGTCGCCGCAGTCGACGCCGCAGCCAAGGACGACCGCGTCAAAGCGATCGCGCTCGACCTCGAAAAATTCGTCGGCGGCGGGCAAACCGCGATCGCGACGCTCGGCGAAGCGCTCGACGGCGCGCGCAAGGCAGGCAAGCCGGTGCTCGCTTACGCCACCGGTTACACCGACGACGGTTATCAGCTCGCCGCGCACGCGTCCGAAGTGTGGATGAACCCGCTGGGCGCGGTGGCGATCACCGGGCCGGGCGGGACCAATCTTTATTACAAGGGCCTGCTCGACAAACTCGGCGTTACCGCCAACGTCTATCGCGTCGGCACCTACAAGGCCGCGGTCGAACCATTTACGCGCAACGACATGTCGCCCGAGGCGCGCGTCAATGCCGAAGCGCTTGGGCTCGCCTTGCTCGAAACGTGGCGCGACGACGTCAAGCGCGCGCGCCCCGCGGCGGCGGGAACGATCGACGCTTATGTCAACGACCCGGTGGCGCTGATCCGCGCCGCGGGCGGCGATTTCGCCACCGCCGCGGTAAACGCCAAGCTGATCGACCGCGCCGGCGAGCGCCACGCCTTCAACAAGCGCCTCGCCGAACTCGGCGGGGAAGCCGACGACGGCGCCATCCCCTACCGCCAGATCAAGCTGCGCGATTATATCCGCGACCTCGCTCCGGGCAGCGCGCATGGGCCGATCGGGGTGATCACGATCGCGGGCACGATCATCGACGGCAAGGCCGGGCCGGGCAGTGCCGGTGGCGACAGCATCGCCGAGCTGATCGACGAGGGCGTCGCGAGCGGAAAATTGAAAGCGCTGGTGGTGCGGATCGACAGCCCCGGCGGGTCGGTGATGGCCTCCGAAGCGATCCGCCAGTCGATCCTTGCCGCCAAGCAGGCCGGGCTTCCGGTGGTCGCATCGATGGGCAATGTCGCGGCCTCGGGCGGATATTGGGTCGCCACCCCGGCCGACGCGATCTTCGCCGAGCCATCGACCATCACCGGATCGATCGGGGTGTTCGGAATCCTGCCCAGCTTCCAGGGCAGCCTGGCCAAGCTCGGGCTCGGCGCCGACGGCATCAAGACCACCCCGCTGTCGGGCGAACCCGATCTGATGCGCGGCCCCTCGCCCGAGGCCGGGGCGCTGATCCAGGCCGGGGTCGAAAGCGTCTATGGCAAGTTCCTCAGCCTGGTCGCCGCGTCGCGCAAGAAGAGCGTCGCCGACATCGACCGCATCGCCCAGGGCCGCGTGTGGGACGGCGGGACCGCGCGCCAATTGGGGCTGGTCGACCAGTTCGGCGGATTGGAAGACGCCATCGCCAAGGCCGCCGCTTTGGCCAAGACCGACGATCGCGCGGTGACCTGGCTCGACCAGCCGCCGAGCTTCGAGGACCGCCTGCTGGAAATGCTCAGCGGTGATGACGAGGCCGACGAAGGCTCGACCGACGCGCTCGCCTCGCTCGCCCCGGCTCCGGCGCTGCTGCTTTCGCGCGTGATCGACGATCTGCGCCATATCCTCGCCGGACCGAGCATCCAGGTGCGCTGCCTCGAATGCCCACCCACGCCGCGCGCGCTGGCGCCGACCACGGCGGACGCGGGCTGGCTGGCGTGGTTTAGTCGGGCGTGATCAAGCGGTCGAGTTGAGCGCCGGCAGTGCGGCTAAATGTGGATTGGCTTGCCCTGCACCGCCATCGCCGCTTCCTTGAGCGCTTCGGCGTGGGTCGGGTGGGCGTGGGAAGTGTAGGCAATGTCCTCCGACGTCGCGCCGAATTCCATCGCCAGGCAGGCCTCGGCGATCAACGTGCCCGCGAGGCTGGAGATGATCCACACCCCGAGCACGCGGTCGCTCTTGGCGTCGGCGATCACCTTGACGAAGCCGTCGGTGTCACGGTTGGTCTTGGCGCGGCTGTTGGCCATGAACGGGAATTTGCCGACCTTGACCTCGCCCCCGGCGCGCGCCTGCTCCTCGGTGAGGCCGACCCCGGCGATTTCGGGGTGGGTGTAGACCACGCTCGGGATCAGCG
>JAJAYY010000233.1 GCA_026785965.1 Sphingomonas bacterium | reverse complement strand
GCCTCGAACAGGTCGACCAGCCCCTCGCCATGCTCGGCCGACAGCGCGAACGGCTCGCCAAAGCCGAGCGCGAACGCTTCCATCCGGCCGGCCTCGGCGGCCCTGCCCTCGGCCTTGTTGGCGGCGACGATCACCGGGGTGTTCTCGCTCCGCAGCCAGCGCGCGATTTCCTCGTCGAGCGGGGTCAGTCCCTCGCGCCCGTCGATCATGAACAAGGCGACATCGGCCTCGCGCACCGCGGCCTCGGTCTGCTGGCGCATCCGCCCGGGGAGCGAATTGGGATCCTCATCCTCGAACCCGGCGGTGTCCATGACGCGAAATTCGAGCCCGAGCAGATGCCCTTCGCCCTCGCGCCGGTCGCGGGTCACTCCGGGGCGATCGTCGACCAGCGCGACGCGCTTGCCGACCAGGCGATTGAACAGCGTCGATTTGCCGACGTTGGGACGGCCGACGATGGCGACGGTGCGATGGGGCATGCGCCGCCCCTGCCCGCCTCAGACGATAGCGTCAACCTTGGGGCGGCCCCACATCCTCCCCGCGCGCGATCCTCGCGGCGTGGATCGGCCTTTAGCGGTAGGCGATCAGCCGACCGGCATCGGTCAGCAGATACATCGTCCCGCCAGCGACCACCGGCTGAAAGCGGACCGCTCCGCCGACCTCGGTCTGCGACTGGAAACTGCCGTTGGTCGGGTTGACGTTGATCAGCGCGCCATTGGTCCCGGCGACGATCAGCCGGTCGCCCGCGAGCACCGGCCCCTTGTAGCTGATCGCCCCGCTCTTTTTCTTCTCATTGCGCCACCGCGGTAGCTGGTTGATCCAGCGAATCTTGCCGGTCATCCGCTGGACACCGAGCAATTGCGCTTTGTCATTAACTGCAAACAGCCAGTCGCCCGCGACCCACGGGGTTGAGATCCCCGCCATGTTGAGTTCCCAGATGCGCTGTCCAGAGGTCAGTTCGAGCGCGACCATCCGGCCACCCTGGCCAAGCGCATAGACCACGCCATTGGCGATCACCGGATCGGCATCGATGTCGCTCAGCGCCGCGACCGCGGTCGAAATCGAGGTCCGCGACAGCGCATCCTGCCACACCATGCGGCCGTTTTCGTAACGATAGGCATTGAGCTCGCCCGACGAGAAGCCGGCGACCACGGTGCCGCGGTCGACCGCCGGCGATCCGTTGCCGAACACCCCGGCAATCTCCAGTGCGGCGGCGTTCGACCAGCTGGTGGTGCCGTCGGCGGCTTTGAGCGAATAGATCTGATTGTCCTGGCTGATCACATAGACGCTGCCGTCGGCGACGGGCGGCGCGCCGCGCAGCGGGCCGCCGGGGCGGACCGTCCACGCCGGGGCGCCGGTCGCCGCATCGAGCGCCGCGACAAAGCCAAGTCCGTTCGACGCGTAAACCCGCCCGCCATCGACCGCGACCCCGCCGCCGTAGAGCAGATCGGCGCTGCCCTTCTCCGTGGCGTCGCCAAATTGCGCGGTCCACAGCGCGGCGCCGCTGGTGGCGTCGAACGCGCGGACATTGCCCTGCGTGTCGATCGTGTAGACCTTGCCGCCAGCGACCACCGGGCCGCCTCCCAGGCGGCGGCTGTTGGTGCTGCCCTCGCCGATCGTCACCGACCACACCTGGCCGATGCTGGTGCCCAGCGCGACATGCTCGACCAGCTTCGACGCATTGCCCCCCGACTGGCTCCAGTCGGCGTTGCTGACCGCCGCGGGCAGCGTCATCGGCGCGATCGCGATGTCGGGATCGACCGCGACGTCGAGCTCATTGACCAATACCGCGACACGATCGCCCAGCGTCGGGGTCGACTTGGTCTTCTTGTTGATGATGCCGCAGCCCGAAAGCAGCGCGGCGGTGCCGGCAAGGGCCAGGAAACGAGTGACATTGCGCATCATGGACAGTCCTATTGTTCGGCGGGGACGGAGCCGGTGGGAAGCGAAGCGCTGGCGTCGACGCCAAGCGCGCCGGCGACCTGGACCGCGCGGCTGCGAAGGGATTCGGGGACCGTTTTGTCGGCCGCGATCTTGGCGAACAATTGCGCCGCGGCGCTCTTCTGCCCCTTGGCGATCAGCGCCATTCCGACCAGCTCGCCGGCCGATCCGAAATAAGGCTGTCCGGGTTCGGCCAGCGGCTGCAACCGCGCGATCACCTGGTCGGGCTTGAGCGCGTCATAATCGAGCGCAGTGCCGCGCACCGTGGCGAGATCGCGCAGCGGCTTGGCCAAATCCTGATCGGCGGCAATCTCGGCATAAATTGACGCGGCGAGCTTGCGATCGTTCGCCTGCAGCGCGAGCGCGGCGCGGGTGAAGCCGGCCAATGCCGCGACCCCTTCGGAGTCCGACTGGCGCAGCGTGTCGAGTTGAGCCGGGGCAGCGGCGGCGCGGCCCTCGCTGACATCGCGCAGGATGGCCGACAATTGCTCGACCCCGGCGGCGGCCTGCTTCTCCTGGCGATCGCGCCAGTAAAGATAGCCACCAACCGCGGCGAGGAACAGCAACGCCGCGCCGATCGCGACCCCGCCATAACGCTTGGCGGCATCGCGCGCCCGGTCGCGGCGGAGATTCTCATCGACCTCGCGGGCGAAGCTTTCGGCAGTATCAGGGGGAAGCGCCAAGTCGGTCCTCTTGTGATCGGGCGGGGGCGGTGCCGGGTAAGCGCCATTGTCTCCACCCCGGATGAACAACAGCTGGCGGCGCCTCGTCTAGCGTGCGCGGCGCGAAAGGCAAAGACTCATCCGAACGCCGGGTCGGACCGGCGAAACCGGGCCGAATCTCGGTTCAACCGCGCGCCGCGATCGGCCGCAGCGTGAACCCGGTGATCTTGGTCCCAAACGAACATTCGAACGACCTTTTGCGCTGGCCGTCGTCGACCGTCCCCCACACGATCAGCTTGCTTGGTGTGCGTTGTTCGATGTCGATGATGTGCACCGCGCCAAATTGCGCCGCGTGCGCGCTGCAGGCATCTCTGGCGGCGGGCTGCAAATTGCCATTGGCTTGCGGTTCGCCGCGCGCGCCGCGCACCGCCATGCCGACCGCGCTGCTCGCAATTCCGGCCACGCAACCGCTCACGGCCAACGCACTTCCCGCCAACATGGCCAAGGCAGAGATGCGCAGCATCGGCGGTGTGCTTCGGTTGTTGGACATCTGTCGGTCGCTCAGGCCTTGGGGCGATAGGTCTGGTCCGCCGTCGGGAAGCTCCGCGACCGCACTTCGCTCGCATAGATCTCGACCGCGGCGCCGATCTGCGTCGCCAGATCGTCATAGCGTTTGACGAACCGCGGCGTGCGCTCGAACAGCCCGAGCATATCTTCGGTCACCAGCACCTGGCCGTCGCAATTGGCCGACGCGCCTATCCCGATCGTCGGCACCGCGATCGCTTTGGTCACGGCGTCGGCGATCGCCTCCATCACGCCCTCGACCACGACGCAAAAAGCCCCCGCCTCGGCCACCGCGCGTGCGTCCCCGACGATCTTCTCGGCTTCGGCCTCGGTCTTGCCGCGCGCGCCATAGCCGCCCAGCTGGTTGACCGCCTGCGGGGTCAGCCCGACGTGGCCGATCACCGGGATGCCGCGCGCCGACAGGAACGCGATGGTCGGCGCCATCGCCTCGCCGCCTTCCAATTTGACCGCCGCGCAGCCGCTTTCCTTCATCACCCGCGCCGCCGACGCGAACGCTTGTTCGGGCGAGGCTTCATAACTTCCGAACGGCATGTCGACCGCGACCAGGCTGTGCCAGCTCCCGCGGACCACCGCCGCGCCGTGCGCGCACATCATCTCAAGGCTCACCGGGACGGTCGACGGCAGCCCGTAAATCACCTGCCCCAAACTGTCGCCGACCAGCAGCATGTCGCACTGCGGATCGAGCAGTTGCGCATAGCGCATCGTGTAAGCGGTCAGCATGACGATCGGCTCGGCGGTCACCCCGCCCTGCTTGCGCGCGCGGATCGCCGGCACCGTCATGCGCTTGCCCGGAACCGGCGATGGCGTCGCGCGGCTGGTGCCGCTGTCGATGGTGAAGGTGGACATGCCCGCCTTCTAGGCCGTGATTCGCCGATGCGAAAGCGGTGCCGCCCTCCGCTGCCATTCCAACAATGCTACGCATCGCCGAAACCTTGGCCAACTCCGCCCCCACCCCCACCCGGCTACCCATAAAATACCGTGCCGTGGGTGGCCGGGTGGCGGTGCGGGCTGGGACCGTCTCACGCAACAAAAACGCTCCGCGCCTAGCGCAGCCAGCCGCGCTTCCGCGCCAGCGTCGCGAGGTGATAAATGCCGTAAGCGACGACGAAGATGATGATCGGCATCGCCAGCGCGTCCGAGGGCGTGATCTGGCGCAGCGCGGGGACCAGCAGCAGTCCCGAAAATTGCACCACCACCGCGATCACCGAGATCAGCAGCAGTGGCACCGCCAGCCTGCGCCGCAGCAGCAGCAGCCCGGCCCCGACCAGCCCGACCCACACCGCCACCGCATAGGCCGCGATCATCCAGCTCGGGGTCGCGTCCCACATCGCGCGCTGATCGAGCGGCAGGCCCGCTGGATCGGCCCCGATTTGGGTCAGATACATGTAGCAACCGAACGCCTGCCACAGCAGCGCCAGCCCCGCCAACGGCCTGAACCAGCCCGGAACCGCTGTCGCTATTTGCTTGTCGTCCATCATCGCCCCCTTGGTCGTTTCGCGAATCCTGCGCTCGCGGCTTGCTTTCCGCAAGGCTATGCTGTCGCTTGCCCCCGGGGGAGTGCGGGGATGCGCGAGTTTGTCATCGAGGCCAATGGGCTGCGTTTCGCCTGCCTTGAGGCAGGTCAAGGCCCGTTGCTGCTCCTGCTCCACGGCTTTCCCGACAATGCGTGGACCTGGGAGCATCAATTCGGCGCGCTTGCCGCCGCCGGCTACCGCGTCGTCGCGCCATTCCTGCGCGGTTATCCGCCAAGCGAGATCCCGGCCTCCGGCTTCTATGATGGCGCGACGCTGGCACGGGATGTACGCGGGCTGGTCGAGGCGCTCAGCCCAGGCGAGCCATGCGTCCTGGTCGGCCAGGATTGGGGCGCCGCGCTAAGCTATGGCGTGCTCGCGCTTTACCCCGACCTGGTCCGCCGCGCGGTGCTGATGGCGTTCCCTCACCCCGCTGCGATGGCCGCCAGCCTGGCCGATCCGGCGCAGATAAAGCGCGCCTTCCACTGGTGGTATTTCCAGCTCCCCGGGCTCGCCGAAGCAAGCGTCCCGGCCAACGATTTCGCGTTCATCGATTATCTGTGGGCCGACTGGTCGCCCGGCTTCGACCACCGCGATCATGTCGCGCAGGTCAAGCAGACCCTCGCGGTTCCGGGCGCGCTGGCGGCGGCGATCGGTTATTATCGCGCCGCCTTCAGTCCCGCGTTTCGTGATCCAGCGCTCGACGAATTGCGCGCCACGCTCGGAGGCAAGATTGCGGTGCCGACGCTGGCCTTATGCGGCGCCGACGATATCCGCGCCGTGCCGATGGCGGCGCAGGCCGACCAGTTCACCGGCGACTATGAATATCGCGAAGTCCCCGGCTGCGGCCATTTCCTCCACCGCGAACGGCCCACATTGGTCAACCGCCTGATCCTCGACTGGCTGCGCAATGATGCTGGCTAAAGTCTGTTCCACCGTCGCGAAAGCGGCACTTTCCCTTGCCTCCGCGCTTATGACGCCGCCTTAAGTCCGGTCATCGGTGCATGGCGCATCGATTGCGCCGCCCCGTAAGTGAGCGACCGCCACAGCCATTCGAGCGGGCCGAAGCGGAAGCGGTTGAGCCACAGCGCGCTGAGCGCGACCTGCGCCGCAAACAATGCCACCGCAGCAAGCGGCACCCAGACGATGCTCATCTGGCCCAACAGCCCCAGGCCCCAGCCCATGAACAGCAGCGCCTGGATCAAGGTCTGGGTAATATAATTGGTCAGCGCCATCCGCCCGGCCGGCGCGAACACAGTAAGCCATCGCCGCGCCGCGCCGCGCCACAGCAATGCGAACCCGGCGGCATAGGCCAGCGCCAGCGTCGGGACGCCAAACGAATAAGCCGTGGCTTCCCATAGGTCGCGCAATTCCCCTTCGGCGCCGAACTGAATGATCCACGCCATTGCCGCAGAAGCAGGCAGGCCAATGGCCAGCCCCCAGCGCACCACCTTGCGCAGCAACGGTACATTTTCGTCGAGCCTGGCGTAAAGCGCGTGTCGCCCGATCCACAGCCCGACCATGAACATCGCCAGCACCCGCGCTGGGCGCAGTTCCTGCAACAGCCCCCCGGCGCGCTGGAACGGACCGCCGATCCCCATCTTGAGATGTTCGAGATAGTGCGGACCGGTCGAAACCGGGCCCGGAAGCTTGTTCACCGCATCAATCTCAAATGCGGCATAGATCGCGCGCGCCACGTCATGCAGCGGCCTGCGCGGCTCGAAGCTCGTCCACACCATCGCCAGCCGCCACAGGATCGGCGCCAGCGCCAGCAGCACCGCCCAGCGCAGCAATGTCCGATCGTCGACGCCGCGAAACAGCAGAAGCATGAACCCCATCAGCGCGTAGAGCGCGAGGATGTCGCCCTTCCACAGCAGCACGATGTGGAGGATGCCGAAGCCGAACAGGATCCACAGCCGCCGCATGTATCGGCCGATGCCTTCGCCCCGTGCCTCCAGGCGCTCGATCTGCAGCGCGAAGCCGATCCCGAACAGCATGGAAAAGATCGAATAGAATTTGCCATGCATCAGCCAGTCGAGCCCGAACTCGGTCAGCGTCGCGGCGGTCGACAGATCGACATGGGCGTAAAGCGAGCCCGAAAATCCAACCATGTTCGACGCCAGCACCCCGAACAAGGCAAAGCCGCGCAACGCGTCGAGCAGGTCGGCGCGCTGCTGCGGCGCCAGCGGTTCGGCGTGGATATGAGCCATCGAAGCCCCCCCGTTTCGTCGCCTCACTCGATACGCTTCCGCAACAACAGGTCAAGCTTATGGCTTGCCTCGACTGGCTCGCGCGCTAGCCATCATTGCTCGTCATGCACCCCGCGCGCGCCATAGCGGAACAATGCGTCCGCGCGACCGGTTGGCCTTTGCGTCAACTGGTCTTGTCGCGCGCGGACCTCTGCCGCGGGTCCAGGCAACCAACGGGAATCGCGTGATGAACCGACGTCAGATGCTGATCGCGGGCGGGGTGGCGACGGTGCTTGGTGCCGGCGCGGGCTTGTTTGGTCTACGGCAGGCTGGCTTGGCGCGCTATGACGATGCGCAACGCGCGGTGCGCGCGCCGCTAGGCCTTGATCCGCGAGCGCACGATCTGGTCCGGTTCGCAACCCTCGCCCCCAATGGCCACAATGCGCAGCCGTGGCGGTTCGCGCTGGCGCCTCAGCGGATCACGATCCGGCCCGATTTCGCGCGGCGGACCCCGGTGGTCGATCCCGACGACCATCATTTGTTCATCAGCCTCGGCTGCGCCGCCGAGAATCTGGCACTGGCGGCGAGCGCAAGCGGGCGGCGTGGCGAGGCGGTGTTCGATCCAGCGGGCGATGGCGCGATTGCGTTCGACTATCGGCCCGGCGCTGCCGAACCGTCGCTGTTGTTCGACGCTATCGCCCGGCGCCAGTCGACCCGCGCCGATTACGATGGTCGCGGGATGGGTTCCGCCGACCTCGCGGCGCTGGCGGCGGCGGCGGCGATGCCCGGGGTCGACCTGGTTCTGGTCACCGATCGCCTGGCGATCGACCGCGTCCGCGACCTGATCCTCGCCGGCAACGATGTGCAAATGGCCGATCCGGCGTTCCTCCGCGAACTCAAGCGCTGGCTCCGTTTCAGCCCGCACCATGCGCTCGAATCGGGGGACGGGCTGTACAGCGCGGCAAGTGGCAGCCCGGCGTTGCCCGACTGGATTGGCCCCCGCGCCTTCGACATGATGGTCAGCGCCAAGTCCGAAAAAGACAAATATGCCCGCCAGCTCAACTCGTCGTCGGGCCTCGCGATCTTCGTCGGGGCCGCCGAGGATCGCGGACATTGGGTGCGCGTCGGCCACGCCTGCCAGCGGTTCGCGCTCCAGGCGACCGCGCTCGGGATGAAGCTCGCGTTCGTCAACCAGCCGGTCGAGGTGGCCCGGTTCCGCCCCGAACTCGCCAAGCTGATCGGCCTTCCCGGCCGCCGCCCCGACCTTGTCATGCGCTTCGGCTACGGCCCCGCTTTGCCCTACGCGCCGCGCCGCGCGGTCGAACGGGTCATCACGGCCTAGGCCCGCCTCACTCCCACTCGATCGTCCCGGGCGGCTTGCTGGTGTAATCGTAGACCACGCGGTTGATTCCCGCGACTTCGTTGATGATCCGCGTTGCGCAGCGCGACAAGAATGCCGCGTCGAACGGGTAGACGTCCGCCGTCATCCCATCGACGCTGGTCACCGCGCGCAAGGCGCACACGCTGTCATAGGTCCGCGCATCGCCCATCACCCCGACCGTGCGCACCGGCAGCAGCACCGCGAACGCCTGCCAGATCGCATCGTACAGCCCGGCATTGCGGATCTCGTCGAGATACACCGCGTCGGCTTTGCGCAAGATGTCGCACCGCTCCTTAGTCACTTCGCCCGGAATGCGGATCGCGAGCCCCGGCCCGGGGAACGGGTGGCGCCCGACGAACTGCTCGTCGAGCCCCAATTCCTTGCCCAGCACGCGCACTTCGTCCTTGAACAATTCGCGCAGCGGCTCGACCAGCTTCATGTTCATGCGCTCAGGCAAGCCCCCGACATTGTGGTGGCTCTTGATCGTCGCCGATGGCCCGCCGGTGAAACTGACGCTTTCGATCACGTCGGGGTAGAGCGTCCCCTGCGCCAAAAAGTCGGCCCCGCCGAGCTTGGCCGCTTGTTCCTCGAACACCGCGATAAACTCGCCGCCGATGAACTTGCGCTTGGCTTCGGGGTCGGTGACCCCGGCGAGCCCGGCCATGAACCGTTCCTCGGCGTCGACCACCACCAGCGGAATGTTGTAATGGTCGCGGAACAGGCTTTCGACCTGCTCGCGCTCGTTTAGCCGCAGCAGCCCATGGTCGACCAACACGCAGGTCAGTTGCGACCCGATCGCTTCGTGGATCAAAATCGCCGCGACACTGCTGTCGACTCCCCCCGACAGCCCGCAGATCACCTTTCCATCACCGACCGCCTCGCGGATCTCGGCGACCTTGGCCTCGCGATACCCCGCCATCGACCAGTCGCCGGTCACCCCGCACACGCGGTGGACGAAATTGGCGAGCAGCCTGGCGCCGTCGGGCGTGTGGACGACTTCGGGGTGGAATTGGGTGCCGTAATAATGCCGTGCTTCGTCGGCGATGACCGCGAACGGTGCGCCGTCGCTGGTCGCGACGATCCTGAACCCGGGGGCGAAGGCGGTGACCTTGTCGCCGTGGCTCATCCACACCTGGTGGCGCTCGCCGACTTGCCACAGCCCGTCGAACAAGGCGCACGGCTCAGTCACGGTGAGGAAGGCGCGGCCGAATTCGCCGCCGCGTTCGCCGTCTTGGCCGCCCGCTTCGACGGTCCCGCCAAGCTGGTGGCTCATCACCTGCTGGCCGTAACAGATGCCGAGGATCGGCAGCCCGCTGTCGAACAACGCCTGCGGCGCGCGCGGACTATTTTCCTCGGGCACCCCGGCGGGCGATCCCGACAAGATGATGCCCTTGGGGGCGAGCCGATCGAGCGCCGCCGATGCCGACTGGAACGGCACGATCTCGCAATAGACCCCCGCCTCGCGCACGCGGCGCGCGATGAGCTGGGTCACCTGGCTGCCGAAATCGACGATCAGGATACTATCGCCGGCGGCGTTGGCGGTCATCGCTTCAGGCTCCCGTGAGGCAGATACAAGAATGCGCGCGAGCCGTAAGACCCACGCGCATCCCTGTCCACCGAAGCGGAACCCTCAGTCGGGCTTAATAGCCGCGATAGCGGTTGTTGATGCGTTCGAAATTGGTTTCGATCACGCGCCCGCTGCGATCGACCTTGCAGCTGAAGTTGAGGTCGGCCTGGGCATAACCATTGTTATAGCCATAGCCACCATAACCGCCGTAGCCGCTGTTGGCGCCCGAACTGGCGACGCCGCGGACCTTGAGCCCGTACGACTTGCGCTCGACCTGGGTGATTCCTTGGACCCGGGCATTGCCGTAGCCGCTGCCATAACCGTAATTGTTATAACCGCCGTAGCTGCCGCCGTAGCCGCCGCCGTAATTGCCATAGCCGCCACGGTTATTGAGCCGCGCTTCGACGGTGCGGGCGCAGGCGTCGACCGCATAGCGATCGTTGCCCTGGCCATAGCCGTAATTGCCCTGGCCGTAGGACCCGCCGCCGCCGAGCACGCCGTTGAGGATCGTGCCCAGGACATTGCCCTGGTTGCCATAGCCATAAGGGCTGGGATAATATTGCGCCGCGGCCGGGCTGGCGAAACCAACCACTGCCGCAAGACCGGCTGCACCGGTCAGGATCTTTGTCAAAGCCGACATCGACACACTCCTCATACTTTACGCTCGCTGGGGACAAAATTGTCCCGCCACAAACGCGCAATAACCGAGTCGGGCTGCATCGCCGCTGAATTGCCGGTTTGCTGCGGTTCAGATTGATTAACGCGGCACCCGACCCGTGCCCTCTCCACAAACCTAATCGGCCGCGTCGAGCCCGGTGAAATGTCCCAGGAACGCGAACACGTCGGCATATTCGTCGATCACCTTGGTGGTCGGTTTGCCCGACCCGTGCCCGGCGCGGGTTTCGATCCGGATCAGATGCGGTGCGCCCGCCGGGTCGGCCGCCTGGAGCGCTGAGATATATTTGAAGCTGTGCCCCGGGACGACGCGATCGTCGGTGTCGGCCGTCGTCACCAGCACGGGGGGATAATGCACCCCGCTCTTGAGATTATGATAAGGCGAGTAAGCCAGCAAAGTGCGGAAATCGGCCTCTTTGTTCGGATAGCCATAATCGTCGACCCAGTAACGCCCGGCGGTGAAGCGGTCGAAGCGCAGCATGTCCATCACCCCCACCGCGGCGCTCGCGGCGGCGAACAGATCGGGGCGCTGGTTGACCACTGCGCCGACCAATAATCCGCCGTTCGACCCGCCCTCGATCGCGAGTTGGTTCGGTCCCGTGATCCCGCTGGCTTTGAGATATTCGCCCGCGGCGATGAAGTCGTCGAACACATTCTGCTTGTTGGCGAGCCGCCCTTGGTCGTGCCACGCCTTGCCATATTCGCCCCCGCCGCGAATGTTGGCGAGGACATAGGTGCCGCCGGCTTCGATCCACGCCAGCCGGGTCGGCGAGAAGCCGGGCGTAAGCGGGACGTTGAACCCGCCATAGCCGTAAAGCAGGGTCGGCGCGGGGCCCGTGCTGCCCGCCTTGCGGACGATGAACATCGGCACCTTGGTGCCGTCTTTCGAGGCGAAAAAGTGCTGCTCGACGGCATAATCGTCGGGGTTGAACGCCAGCTTGGGCGCTTGCCACACCCGTGCCGCGCCGCTCGCCACGTCATAGCGATAGATCGTCGTCGGGCGGTTGAAGCTGGTGAAGGCGAAAAAGGTCTCCTGGTCGTTGGCCTTGCCGCTGAACCCCGCCGCCGTCCCGATCCCGGGAAGCGCGACTTTGCGCACCAAACTGCCATCGAGGTCGTGGACGCGAACCTCGGTTTTGGCATCGACCAGATAGGAAGCGATCAGCCGGCCGCCGACCAGCGACACGCTCTCGAGCGTCGCATCATCCTCGCCGATCACCGTGCGCGGCGCGGCGCTCGCCTGCGCCACGTCGATCGCGACCAGCTTCAACTTCGGCGCGCCATCGTTGGTCAGGAAATAGAAACGCGGTCCGACGTTGCCGACATAGCTGTAATTGTTGGTGAACCCCTTGATCAGCGTGCGCGGTTTGGCGCCCTTCCGCGCCAGGTCGATCAGCGTCACTTCATAGCGATCGTCGGTCCCGACCCTGGTCGTGATCACCAGCCAGCGGCCATCCTCGCTGATCGTGGCGCCATGACCATAATCGGGGAAGGCGGGGGTCGCATAGACCAGCCGGTCGGCGGCCTGCGGCGTGCCGAGCGCGTGGTACAACACTTGCTGGTTGCGGCTCGCGGCCTGAAAGGTCTGCCCCGCGGCGGGCTCGGGGAAGCGCGAATAATAGAAGCCGCGACCATCCTTGGCCCATTCGACCCCGCCGCCGAACTTGAGCCACTTCAGCTCGTCGGGCAGGATGCGGCCGCTCGCAACGTCGATCACCTTGACCGTTCGCCAGTCGGTGCCGCCGTCCTGGACGGCATAGCTGACCAGTCTGCCGTCGTCGCTCGGGCTCCATTCGGCGAGCGCGGTGGCGCCATCCTTCGACCAGCCGTTGGGGTCGATCAGCACGCGCCCGGGGCCGTCGACCGAATCGCGGACGTAGAGCACCGACTGGTTCTGCAGCCCGCTGTTGCGGGTGTAGAAATAATTCGCCTTTTTGCGCGGCAACCCGAACCGCTCATAATCGTACAATTCGGTCATGCGCGCCTTGAACCGGTCGCGCAGCGGCAGCGTTGCGAGGAAGGCGTCGGTGACGCGATTCTGCGCCGCGACCCAATCGGCAACTTCGCGATCATTGCACACATCGTGCTCAAGCCAGCGATACGGATCGGCCACCGCGACCCCGAACTGGAGATCGCTCTGGTCGGTACGGCGGGTCGCGGGGTAGGTCAGCATCGGCTCCTGCGTGACGAGGTTGGTCTGGCTCGGCAGCTCGGCACTCGGCGGCGGCGGCGGCCCGACCGTGGCGCACGCGCTCGACAACAACAGCATCGCGATAGGCAGGGTCGAACGCATGACACGGATCTCCGGGGGACATGGCAAAGGGCGCGGACCAACTGGCCCGCGCCCTCGCGTATCCAATTAGCCTTGGTTTAGGCAATGCGCTTAATAACCGCGGCGGTAGGCGTCCTGGTTGCGCGAGATGCGCACGTCGGTGACCTGGCCGCGGATCGTCACGTTGCAGCTAAACGCGAGGTCGGCGCGGGCGTTGGCACCATATTGATTGCCATAGCCCTGGTTGCCGTAGGGATTGCCGTAACCCTGGTTGCCGTAGGGGTTGCCATAGCCCTGGTTGCCATATTGGCCGCCATAGCCCTGGTTGGCATAAGCGCTCGAGGTCGCGACACCGCGCACCTTGAGCCCGCCCTTCGACTTGCG
>JAJAYY010000232.1 GCA_026785965.1 Sphingomonas bacterium | reverse complement strand
CGTGCGCGGGCTCGATTATTACCGCCACACCGCGTTCGAATTCGTCACCGACCAGCTTGGCGCGCAAGGCACCGTGATTGCCGGCGGCCGCTATGACGGCCTGATCGAACAACTCGGTGGCCCGCACACCCCCGCGGTCGGCTGGGCCGCGGGGATCGAGCGCCTCGGCATGCTGATCGACGCGCCAAAGTCGGAGGACTTAGAATTAGCGCTGGTTGCGGATTCATCCGACGCTGATCAACTGTGTGCCGAACTTGCAGCTCTGATGAGACAGGCGGGCATTTCCGCTGCCTTGTTCAACACTGGGAAGGTCCGGAAGCGGTTCGATCGGGCATCAAATACTGGAGCGACGGCCATTCTTGCGGTGTCCCGCGCGCAAAATGCTCCGGACAATCATTTTCTCATTCGTTGGCGCCCGACCGATCTCATGGGCACGTACAAACTGAAGCAACGGATTGAGAGCATTCTTCGCCAAAAGTTCAAATTTGATCGTCCCGAGGAGCTAATCGTGGGCTGGGGCGAAATGAGCCGCCTTCGCGAGGTCAAATGACCAAAATTTCGCTCGACCGGATCGTCTCGATTGAGGCGAAGAGGCATGACCTTGCCGAGGCGATGGCGGCAGGCAGTCTGGCGCCCGACGATTTCGTCCGTCTGTCGAAGGAATATGCCCAGATCGAGCCCGTCGCCGCCGCTGCGCGTGAAGTCCGCCGGCTGCGCGCCGAGCGCGACAGCCTGGCGATCATGACCAAGGACGCTGATGAGGAATTGCGCGCGATTGCGGTCGAGGAGCTGGCCGAGATCGAGACCGCGCTGCCGCTCGCCGAGCGCGCGCTCGCGGTCCAATTGTTGCCCAAGGACAGCGCCGACGAGCGCGCCGCGATGCTCGAGGTCCGCGCCGGCACCGGCGGCGACGAAGCGGCGTTGTTCGCGGGCGACCTGATGCGGATGTATCAGCGCTTCGCCGAGGAGCGCGGCTGGAAATTCGAGCTGATCAAAGCCTCGGGGTCGGATGTCGGCGGCTATAAGGAAGCTGTCGCCTCGATCAGCGGCGTCGGCGTGTTCGCGCGGCTCAAGTTCGAAAGCGGGGTGCACCGCGTCCAGCGCGTCCCCGCGACCGAGAGCGGCGGGCGAATCCACACCTCCGCGGCGACCGTCGCGGTCCTGCCCGAGGCCGAGGAAGTCGACGTCCAGATCAACGACGCCGACCTGCGGATCGACGTCTATCGCTCGTCGGGCCCCGGCGGTCAGTCGGTCAACACGACCGATAGCGCGGTCCGCATCACCCATTTGCCGACCGGCCTGGTCGTCATCCAGCAGGACGAGAAATCGCAGCACAAGAACAAGGCCAAGGCGCTCAAGGTATTGCGCACACGGCTCTATGAGCTTGAGCGCAGTCGCCTCGCCGACGAGCGCGCCGGGGCGCGGCGCTCGATGGTCGGCTCGGGCGACCGCTCGGAACGGATCCGCACCTACAACTTCCCCCAGGGGCGAGTTACCGACCACCGCATCAACCTCACGCTGCACAAGCTGGAAGCAATCCTCGAAGGTCCCGGGCTGGCCGAGTTGACCGAGGCGCTGATCGCCGAGGATGAGGCGCAGCGCCTGTCGGGGCTCGACGATGCTTGATGCTTCCCCTCCCTCAATCGAGCGCGAAAACGCGTGAGCCGGATTGCGCGAGCGCTCGCCCGCGCCACCGAACAATTGTCGAAGTCGAGCGTTACCCCGCGTCTCGACGCCGAGTTGCTGATGGCTGCCGCGCTGGACATTTCGCGCGACAAATTGATCCTCGATCCGCCCAACGTCGAGGCGCCCGCCGTCTTCGCGGCGATGGTCGAGCGTCGCCGCTTGGCTGAGCCGGTCGCCTACATCACCGGCCAGCGCGCTTTCTGGACAATCGATCTCGAGGTCGGTCCCGGGGTTCTCATCCCGCGCCCCGACAGCGAGACGCTGATCGTCGCCGCGGTCGAACATTTCGCGGGCACGTCCGGGCCGGCGACGATTCTCGACCTCGGCACCGGGCCCGGCACCTTGCTTCTCGCGGCGCTCGACGAATGGCCCAAGGCAACCGGGCTCGGGGTCGACGCCTCGCCGATCGCTTTGTCGTTTGCGCGGCGCAACGCCGAACGCCTTGGCCTGGCGGGCCGCGCTACGCTCGAGCTTGGTGACTGGGCGAGCGGGATCGACCGCCGCTTCGACCTGGTGTTGTGCAACCCGCCTTATGTCGCGACCCACGACGCGACCGGCCCGGGGGTCGCCGATTACGAACCCGCCGAGGCACTGTTTGCAGGCGCTGACGGACTCGACGATTACCGCCGCCTCGCGCCCGAAATCGGCCGCTTGCTGGCGCCCGGCGGGCTCGCGGCGATCGAGATTGGCCATGACCAAAGCGACAGCGCCGCGGCCTTGTTTGCCGCCGCAGGGCATGCCGCATCGCTCGCGCGCGACCTTGCCGAGCGCCCGCGCGCCTTGCTGATCACCGGCTAATCGAACGCGATTCGTCGAAAAGGCTTGGAGTATCGCCGCTTGCCCTATACATCGGGGCCAGGGACGGGACCGCTTCTTCATCAAATCGATGCGCTCCCTCGCCCTGACCCCCGACGATATCGCCGCGCTCACGCCCCATCGGGCAACGGACGGCAAGGGAGGGTCGACTTGCGCAACATGCGCGGGCCGGTCGCCGCGACGGGACCAACGCTTCCGCTAAAGGGAAGATTTCAAGGGTGCTCGCGAAAATCGGGTGCCCGGTGCGACAGGGAACAAGACTCTTGATCAATAATCGTCAAGGCGGCCGTCGTCGTGGTCGCGGTGGACAGCGTCCTCAGGGAATGCCCAATCGTCCGGATGGCAATCGCCAGGACAATCGCCAGCGCGGAAACGCCGCTCAGTTGCTCGAAAAGTATAAAGCGATGGCGCGCGACGCGCAGCTCGCCGGCGACCGCGTCCAGACCGAATATTATCTCCAGTTCGCGGACCATTATTTTCGCGTTCTCGAAGACGGCCGCTCGCGTTTCGAGGAGCAGAATCAGCGCCGCCGCGGCCATGACGATGATGACGACAACGACGGCGACGACGAAATGGTCGGCGCCGACGGCGAGATGG
>JAJAYY010000231.1 GCA_026785965.1 Sphingomonas bacterium | reverse complement strand
TTCGGCGTCGGTGCATTGGTGACGCTGTTCCACGACGTCGCGATGACGCTCGGCTTTTTCTCGCTGACCCAGCTCCAGGTCGATCTCAACGTGGTCGCGGCGATCCTCACGATCGTCGGCTACTCGCTCAACGACACGGTGGTGATCTACGATCGAATCCGCGAAAATCTGCGCAAATATCGCAAGATGGCGATCGTCCCGCTGCTCAACCTGTCGCTCAACGAGACGCTCAGCCGGACGATAGTCACCTCGCTGTCGATCCTGCTCGCACTCGGCGCGCTGATGATCCTTGGTCCCGAAGTGATTTTCGGACTGACGATCGCGATCTTCCTCGGCATCTTCATCGGTACTTACTCGTCGATCTACATTTCGGCGCCGATCCTGGTGTGGCTCGGGGTGACCCCGGACAGCTTCGTGCGCGATGACGAGGCCGAGGGCGTTGCCAAGCCGGCCTGAGCGGGGCAATCGATGAACTGGTCGCAACGCCGCTTGGACTTCGCGACCGCTGGCGATAAGGGTATCTCATGTCGATCAAAATTAGCCGCGCGATCCTGCTCGCCGCCTGTGCCCTCGCCCTCCCGCTTTCGGCCTGTGCCGGCAAAAAGGGGAAAGGCGACACCGCGTATATCGCGCGGGACGTCAACACGCTTTACGGCCTCGCCAAGGAGCGGCTCGACAAGCAGGACTATGAGGAATCGGCCAAGCTGTTCGACGAGGTCGAGCGCCAGCATCCTTATTCGGTGTGGTCGCGCCGCTCGCAGCTGATGAGCGCGTTCAGTTATTATATGGCGCAGAAATATCCCGAGGCGATCAGCTCGGCGCAGCGCTTCCTGACGATCCATCCGGGCAATAAGGATGCGCCTTACGCCAGCTACCTCGTCGCGATGAGCTATTATCAGCAGATCGAGGACGTCAGCCGCGATCAGAAGATCACCCAGCAGTCGGCGGACGCGTTCAACGAATTGACCCGCCGCTACCCGCAAAGCCGCTATGCTGCCGACGCGCGGTTGAAGCTCGACCTGATCAACGATCATCTCGCGGGCAAGGAAATGGAAGTCGGCCGCTTCTACCAGCGCTCGGGCCGGTGGCTCGCCGCGGCGGTCCGCTTCCGCACCGTGATCGACAAATATCAGACCACCAGCCACACCCCCGAAGCGCTTGAGCGCCTGGTCGAGACCTATTTCAACCTCGGCATGCCCGGTGAAGCGAGGAAGGCAGCGGCGGTGCTCGGCGCCAATTATCCGGGCAGCGAATGGTATGAGCGCAGCTACAAGCTGATCCAGCGCAACTCGCCGCAAGGCTAGGGCAGCCCGAGCGGACGGTGCTTCGCCAGCTCTCCATCCGCGATGTGGTGCTGATCGAGGCGCTCGTTCTCGACTTTGAGCCTGGGCTCGGCGTGCTCACCGGAGAGACCGGGGCGGGCAAGTCGATCCTGCTCGATGCGCTCGGCCTCGCGCTCGGGTTGCGCGCCGACAGCGCTTTGGTCCGCGCCGGGCAAGCCCAAGCCAGCGTCGCTGCCGAATTCGACTTGCCTCCCGGACATGATTGCCTCGCCTTGCTCGCCGAGCAAGGGATTGCGGCCGAGCCGGGCGAGGCGCTCCATCTGCGCCGCACCTTGAAGGCCGATGGCGGCAGCCGCGCTTTTGCCGGCGGTATCAGCGTCCCCGCGGGCGTGCTGCGCGAGGCCGGCGCGAGCTTGGTCGAAATCCACGGCCAGCATGACGATCGCGGATTGCTCAACCCCAAGGGCCACCGCGCCTTGCTCGACCGGTTTGGCGGCCTCGACAGCGCCGCGGTGGGCTGCGCCTGGGCGCATCTGAGCGAGCTGCGCATCGCGCTCGATGCGGCGCGCGCCGCACTCGCTGAAGCGCTGCGTGACCGCGAATGGCTCGACCATGCGATCGGCGAGATTGACGCGCTCCAGGTTGAGCCGGGCGAGGAGGAGCAACTCGCCACGCTTCGCCAGCAAATGAAGGCCGCGGCGCGGATCGAGGATGACCTCGCCGCGCTCGACGGTCTGCTCACCGGGTCCGATGGCGGGCTGTCGCAATTTCGCCCGGCGGCGCGGCGGCTCGAGCGGATAGCCCCCGCGCATCCATTGCTCGGCGAAGCGCTGACCGCGACCGACCGCGCCACGATCGAGGCCGCCGAAGCCGAGCAGAAGATCGATTTGGCGCGCCGCGCGCTGGCTCACTCGCCGGCCGAACTCGAGGATGCCGAGGCGCGATTGTTCGACATTCGCGGGCTGGCGCGCAAGCATCGGGTCGAGGCCGACCAGCTTCCCCTCTTGCTCGACCAGCTCAGGGCGAGGCGCGCCGCGATCGACAGCGGTGAGGAACGCATCGCCGAGCTTGAGCGCGCTTTGGCGGCCGCCGACGACGATTATCGCGAGGCGGCGAATGCGCTGTCCGGCGAGCGGAGTGCGGCGGCGGCGCGGCTCGATTCGGCGATGGCCGCCGAGCTGCCCCCGCTCAAGCTCGACTCGGCCAGCTTTCGCACTGCGATCGCTCCGGCAGAACCCGGCCCGGCGGGTGCAGACCGGGTCGAATATGAGGTTTCGACCAATCCCGGCGCGCCGTTCGGGCCGCTCGTCCGCATCGCGTCGGGGGGCGAATTGTCGCGCTTCATCCTCGCGCTCAAGGTGGCGCTGGCCGAGGCCGGGAGCGCATCGACGATGATCTTCGACGAGATCGATCGCGGGGTCGGCGGGGCGGTGGCGAGCGCGATCGGCGAGCGGCTCGCGCGGCTCGCCGAAACCTCGCAATTGCTCGTCGTTACCCACTCGCCCCAGGTCGCGGCGCGCGCCGCGCATCATTACCGGATCGAGAAATCGCACGACGGCACGGTCACCCGCACCAGCGTGCGCAAGCTGTCGCCCGATGAGCGGCGCGAGGAAATCGCGCGCATGCTGTCGGGCGCGGCGATCACCGACGAAGCCCGCGCCCAGGCGGCCAAATTGCTCGAGGCGGCATGACCCAGATGACCCTGATCGAGCGCGATGGCGCGACCCATGAGTTGTTTCACGGCGACGGCGTAGCTCGGCCCGGTGTGATCCTGTTCCCCACGGTGATGGGGGTGACCGACCTTGAGCGCGGCTTTGCCGGGCGACTGGTCGGCCTTGGCTATCATGTGCTGCTCGCCGACCTCTACGGCCGCCGCTTCGCCCCCGACCAGCGCGGCGAGGCGATGGCAGCGATGGGCGCGCTGCGCGAGAATCGCGCCGCGCTGCGCGAGCGGCTGGTGGCGGTGCTCGCCGCGGCGCGCGGCGAGGCCGAGATTGATGATGAGCGCGTCGCCGCGATCGGTTTCTGCTTCGGCGGACAGAATGCGCTCGACTTGGCCCGCGCGGGCGCCGAATTGGTCGGAGTCGCCAGCTTTCACGGACTGTTTGACCCGCCCGGCCTGCCGCCGCAGCCGATCAGCGCCAAGATCGCGGCGTTTCACGGCTGGGACGATCCTTTGGTCCCGCCCGACGCCGTCGTCGCGCTGGCGGCGGAGCTGACCGAGGCCGGGTGCGACTGGCAGATCCATGCCTTCGGCCACGTCGGCCACGGCTTCACCAACCCTGCCGCGACCGGCGCGATGCCGGGGATCAAGTTTGACGAAACCACCGCGCGCCGCGCGTGGGCGGCGTGCGACCTGTTCCTCGCCGAATGTTTCGGGTGACGGCCTATGTCGCCTTGCTCCGCGCGGTCAACGTCAGCGGTACCGGCAAGTTGCCGATGAGCGAATTGAAGGCGATCGGCGAGGCGTGCGGCTTCACCAACGTCCGCACCTTCATCGCCAGCGGCAATTTGCTGTTCGACAGCGAGCTGGGCGAAGCCGTGGTGCAGCAGCGCGTCGAAACAGCGGATCGCGGCTATCTTCGGCAAGCCGGTGCCGGTGTTCGTGCGAAGTGCTGGCGAGATGGCCGCGGTCGCTGCCGGCAACCCGTTCCTTGATGACAAGCCAAGCCGGGTGATGGCGCATTTCATTGCCGCAACGCCGACGACCGCGATGCTCGACGAAGCGCGCGATGTCGCCGGTGAGCGGATGGCGGCTGGCCCGCGCATGATCTACGTCTCGTACGGGGAGGGGATCGGCAAAACCCGGCTCAAGCTGCCTGCGGTCAAGGCCGGCACCGCGCGCAATCTCAACAGCGTTGCGAGAGTGGCGGAACTGCTCTCATGACCGAGGCCGAGGCCGCCAACCGGCTGATGCGGCTGGCGAAGGAGATTGCGCGCCACAACCGCGCCTATCACGACCGCGACAATCCTCAGATTTCGGATGCCGCATTCGATGCTTTGGTGCGCGAGAATGCCGCGCTCGAAGCCGAGTTTCCGCATCTGGTGCGCGCCGATACTCCCTCGAAGACTGTCGGGACGGCGCCATCGTCGAGCCTTGCCAAAGTGCCCCACGCGAGGCCGATGCTAAGCCTCGAAAACGCGTTCGCGGACGATGAGGTCGCGGAATTTATCGCCCGCGTCCGGCGCTTCCTCAGCCTCGCTGCCGGTGAAGCGATCGACCTGACCGCCGAGCCCAAGATCGACGGCCTGTCCTGCTCGCTGCGCTACGAGCATGGCAAGTTGGTGCTCGCGGCGACCCGCGGCGATGGGTCGGTGGGCGAGGATGTCACCGCCAATGCGCGCACGATCGCGGACATTCCGCAGCGTCTTTCCGGAGCGCCCGACATCCTCGAAGTGCGCGGCGAAGTGTATATGGCCAAGGCCGACTTCGCCGCCTTGAACGCGCGGCAGGAGGCGGCAGGCGGAAAGATTTTCGCCAACCCGCGCAACGCCGCCGCCGGGTCGCTGCGGCAGAAGGATCCGGCGGTGACCGCGGCGCGCCCGCTGCGCTTCCTCGCGCATGGCTGGGGCGAGCTTAGCGAACCGCTCGGCCACACCCAGGGAGCGGCGATGGCGCGGCTCGCGGAATTGGACTTGCCGGTCAGCGACCTGCTGCGCTCGGTCTCGACGCTCGACCAAGCGCTTGCGCATTACGCCGCGATCGAGGCCCGGCGCGCCGACCTGCCGTTCGACATCGACGGGGTGGTGTACAAGGTCGACCGGCTCGACTGGCAGGAGCGGCTCGGCCAGATCGGGCGCGCGCCCCGCGGGGGCGGGGCGCCCAAATTACCCCCCGCACACGCCGCAACGGTGATCGAGGCGCTCGACATTCAGGTCGGGCGGACCGGCAAATTGACCCCGGTCGGCCGGCTCAAACCCGTCGGCGTGGGCGGGGTGATCGTCGCCAACGTCACGCTCCACAACCGCGACGAAATCGCGCGGCTGGCCTTACGCATCGGCGACCGGGTTCGCATCCAGCGCGCCGGCGACGTCATCCCGCAAGTGGTCGAGAACCTCACCCGTGAGGTGACGCGCGACCCCTACGTATTCCCCGACCATTGCCCCGAATGCCAGTCCGAGGCGGTCGCCGAGGAAGGCGAAGTCGATGTCCGCTGCACCGGCGGGCTGATCTGCCCGGCGCAGCGGATCGAGCGGCTCAAGCATTTCGTGTCGCGCGGCGCGATGGACATCGACGGGCTGGGCGAGAAGAGCATCGTCGAGTTCGCCGAACTCGGCTGGCTAAGCGGCCCCGCGGATATCTTCCGGCTCAAGAACCATCGCGACGCGCTGATCGGGCGCGAGGGGTGGAAGGAGAAATCGGTCGACAATCTCCTAGCCGCGATCGAGGCGCACACAGGCTTCGACCCAGCGCGTTTCCTGTTCGGCCTCGGCATCCGCCACGTCGGCGCGGTGACGGCGAAGGATTTGATGCGGGCCTTTTCGACGGTCGAGGCGCTCCAAGGCGCGGCGACGGGCGAGGGGGCCGAGGTTGAACTGTCGGCGGTCGAGGGGGTCGGGCCGGTGGTCGCCGAGGCGCTCGCCGATTTCTTCCACGAACCCCACAATCGCGACGCGCTGGCCGATTTGCTGTCGCTCGCCAAGCCCGCCGCCTACGTCTCGACCGCTCGGACTACCGAATGGACCGGCAAGACGATCGTCTTCACCGGCACGCTCGAAACCATGAGCCGCGACGAAGCCAAGGCCCAGGCGGAGCGGTTAGGCGCGCGCGCGGCGGGATCGGTCAGCGCCAGGACCGACCTGGTCGTCGCCGGACCGGGCGCAGGCTCGAAGCTCAAGAAGGCTGAGGATCTCGGCATTCGTGTCGCGACCGAGGCCGAGTGGGCAGCGATCGTCGCGAGCGCTTGAGCGTTAGGCGGGGCCTCGCCCGGTGATCTGCGAACCCGGCGGCGGGGGCGAAAAGTCGAGCGGGGCGACTGCGGCACCGGGCGATCCGGCGGTGACCGCGCGGTAAAGCGGCGGGCCGAGCGGTCCGTAGGTAATGGCCGTGGTGATAAGCATCGAGCCGACCAGCGCGCCGATCCCCCAGCGCCAGGCCGGGTGGGCATGACCGCTTCGGCGGATGTCGGCGATCACCCCGACCAGCGGGAAGATCAGCGTCGCGACAAAGGTTGCCTCGAACGCCCACGGCGCCAACAGAGGCCCCGGCAGAAGGCGCCCGAACGCAGGGCCGAGCAACAGCGACATGCCGCAATAATGCAGCCGCCGGTGCCAGTCGGTCCGCCGCCGCATGACAATCGCGGCGATCGTCAGAGCGGCAAAGGTGAACACCGCCATAAGGTCGAACACCAGGAAGTGGAGCGACTGGAAAAAGAACGGCACCTGCCCACGCCGCACCATCGCCACGGTCACCGCAAAGCCGAGCACGACCATCGCCACCATCCAGCCCGCGGCGAGCCAGCCGAGCTTGCGATGAAGATCGATACGGCCGGTGGTGGCGAGGACGTTTTGTAGGACATAGATCGTGGTCCAGCCCATGAAGACGATGGCATGGGCGTGGACCAGCGGCGGCGAGGCGAAGCTCGACCGGCCCATTGCCAGTTGGGTAGAAAAACCGGCAACGATGACCAGCGCCATAACGATTGCCGCCCGCAGGAAGAATCGGTTATCGGACTGAGTAGCGACGCGCGGTTGTTGAGCAATGGTGGCCATGCGTCTTCCCCCGAGGATCGTGAACGACAACAGTATCAAGTCCCCGGCGGCGGTTCAACGGCCGGCGGTCAGTCGGCCGCGTCGAGCACCAGCACGCACCATTCGCCTCCGCCGCGTTCCACGACCTTCATCCCCTCCGCTTCATACGCCGCGATGACCGCGTCGGCCTGTGTGTCGAGCAGGCCCGCCACGACCACGCTCGCGCCCGGCGCGACGCTCGCCGCGAAGGTCGGCGCCAGCTCAATTAACGGTCCAGCCAGGATGTTGGCGATGAGCAGGTCGAAGGGGGCGCGGGTGGCGAGCATCGGGTGGTCCATGCCGTCGGCGACCGCGAGCAGGAGCTGGCCGGGGGCGTGGCCGATGGTGACGCCGTTGATGCGGGCGTTGTCATTGGTGACGTCGATGCTGATCGGGTCGATGTCGGTGGCGATTCCCTTGGCCTCGGGCCAGAGCGAAAGCGCGGCGAACGCCAATAGGCCGGTGCCGGTGCCGATGTCGGCGATGTTGGCGAAGGCCTTGCCGGTTACTTCAAGCCGGTCGAGCGCGGCGAGGCAGCCGGCGGTGGTGGCGTGATGCCCGGTGCCGAAGGCGAGCCCGGCGTCAATCTCATATGCGATCGCGCCGGCGGGGATCGCCTCGCGGTGCACCGGGGTGTGGACGAAAAAGCGCCCGGCACGGATCGGCTCCAATCCCGCCTGGCTCATCGTTACCCAATCATCCTCGCCAAGATGCTCGATCTCGGGATCGGCCCCGGCGGCGAGGCGGCGTAGCAGGACGAGATCCTGAGTGGTCGGCTGATCGGCGAATTAAGCGTGGATCCGCCACTCGTCGGGGGCGTGCGGATCGGGCTCGTCGGCGACGATCACCGGCGGCGAATCGCTGTACGGGAACAGGTCGTCGCTGGTCGGCAACGCCTCGGCCTCGGCGCGCGTGCAGGACAAAGTGACC
>JAJAYY010000230.1 GCA_026785965.1 Sphingomonas bacterium | reverse complement strand
CGCGAGCTCGACCTTGGCGCGGCCGCGACTGTTGAAGTAAAGCGACAGCGGGATAAGCGTTAGCCCCAGCCGCGTGATCGCGCCGTGAAGCTTGGCGATTTCCCGGGCGCGCATCAACAGGCGGCGACGGCGGCGAGGTTCATGGCTGACATAGCCGCTATTGCCATAATGCGGGATCGACGAATTGATCAGGAACACTTCTGCGCCTTCGACCAGGGCATAGCTTTCGGCGATCGATCCCTCGCCGGTGCGCAGCGCCTTGACCTCGGTGCCGTGCAATTCGATCCCCGCCTCGAACTTGTCCTCAAGGAAATAATCGTAGCGCGCGCGCCGGTTCTCGGCGACGACCTTGACCTTGTCGAACGGGGTGATGTGGGTCGGCTTGGACATCAGGCCGCGATCAACCCGGCGTGAACCAGCGCCGCATCCACCGCTGCCTTGCTCGCGGCCGACGGTTCGGTCAGCGGCAGACGCAGTTCGGTCGCAAAGCCAGGGCGCACCTTGGACAACGCATATTTGGCGGGGCCGGGCGAGGCGTCGCTGAACAACGCCGCATGGAGCGGGTAGAGCTGGTCTTGCAAGGCCAGCGCATCATCCCAGCGATCCTCGCGCATTGCGTCCTGGAAGTCAGCGCACAGCCGCGGTGCGACGTTGGCGGTGACCGAGATGCAGCCCACCCCGCCCATCGCATTGAAGCCGAGCGCCATGTCGTCATTACCGCTGAGTTGGATGAACTCTTTGCCGCAAGCAAGCCGCTGCGCGGTGACGCGGGCAAGGTTGCCGGTGGCGTCCTTGACCGCAATCACGTTCGGCAGCCGCGACAGCCGGGCCATCGTCTCGATCGCGATATCGGTGATCGTGCGCGCCGGCACATTGTACAGGACGATCGGGAATCCGACCTCGGCAACGGCGGCGAGATGGGCATGGATGCCGTCCTGGTTGGGACGGTTATAATAAGGCGGGACATGCAGCGCCGCGTCGGCGCCGGCCGCTTGCGCGCTTTTCGTCAACTCGATCGCGTGGGCGGTATTGTTCGAGCCGCAGCCGGCGATCACCGGAACTCTTCCGCGCGCGGTCTCGACGCTGATCTCGATCAACCGACGGTGCTCGACGTCGGACAGCGTCGCCGCCTCTCCGGTGGTGCCGCATGGGACGAGCGCATTGCTGCCCTCGTTGATCTGCCAGTCGATCAGGTCTCGGAACGCCGCTTCATCGACACGGCCTGCCGCAAACGGCGTCACCAAAGCCGGGATCGACCCGAAAAACATGTTTTTATTCCTTCACTTGGACATAATCGCGCGGTTAGGGTCGCGAAGAGACGCATTCATTCACCTCCAGATAAGGACCGGTACGGCATGATGTCCAGCATGAGGCGTATGAGTTTCTTTCTCCCTTTGCTGCTCGCCACGCCGGCCAGCGCGGCGGAGCAACCGTATCCGCAGCCTGGCTATCCGCAGCCCGCTTATCCGACACCATATGCGCAACCGACGACGGTTTACCGTCCGGCGATGGTCCAGGCGTATAACGACGTCGATGCTGCGTTGAGCGATTGGAAGCGGCTACGCCAAAGCGACGGCTATGCGTTCACCAATTATGCCCGCTTTCTTGGCGCCAATCCGGGCTGGCCGGGCGAGGCAAGCCTGCGCAAGGCGGCCGAGAAAGCGATGCGGCCAGGCGAAAACCCGCTGAGCGTGAGCGGTTTCTTTCGTAACGCCGAGCCAATCAGCGGCAATGGCTGGGCGCGACTGGCCGAATCCTATGCCGCGACCGGCAAGCCCGCCGAAGCGCTCGCCGCGGCGCGGAACGCGTGGAAATCGGGCGACCTGCCGAGCGCCGACGAGCCCGCCTTGCTCGCACGGTTCGGGGCGCAATTCACCCCCGCCGACCATGACAAGCGCATCGATGGCTTGCTGTTCGCCAAGAAAGCGAGCGATTCGCAGCGCCTGCTCGGCTGGGCCAGCGCCGCGCGGCGTCCGGCGCTGAGCGCACGAATTGCAATGCTGATGCGGTCGCCCGACGCCGAACTGCAATTCGCCGCAGTCGCGGGCCAGGCGAGGACCGACGCCGGGCTGATGATGGACCGCGTGCGATTTCTGCGCGACACCGGCAACGAGCCCGCCGCGCGCCAGCTTGCGGCGCGGTCGCACAGCTTCGTCGAGCAGCCGGCCGATCCCGAACGGTTTTACGAGATGCTCGTAATCCTCGCGCGCGGCGCCGCCGCCGACCGCCAGTGGCAGTCGTCGTACGATATCTCGCGCCAGGTCGACGATGCGTTCGCGCCGGGGACCGAAATGGCGTTGAAATCCTACGGTGTGCGGGATGAATATACCACGCTGACGTGGATTGCCGGGACCAGCGCATTGCAGCTCGGTCGCGCCGCCGATGCGGTGACGATGTTCGACAAATATGCGCGTGGCGGGCGCTCGCTCCAGGTCGCGACCAAGGGCTGGTATTGGGCTGGGCGGTCGGCGGCGCAGGCTGGACGGATGGCCGACGCAATGGCGCATTTCGAACGCGCCGCAGCGACTCCTGAATTATTCTACGGGCAGCTCGCGCTTGAGCGGCTCGGGCGTCCGGTGCCAACCCCGGGGGTATTGCCCGCGTTGCAGGTGACCGATGGCCAGCGCCAGGCTTTCCAGTACCGGAGGCTGGTGCGCGCGGTCCGCCAGCTCGGCAGCCAGGGGCGTCGCGACGAGCAGTCGCTGTTCATCCGCGCGCTGTCCGAGGATGTCGACACGCCGGCCGAGCGGGTGCTCGCGACCGAATTCGCAAGCACGATCGGACGCCAGGATCTCGCGGTGTGGACTGCGCGGTCGGCGCGCAATTCAGGCGCAGCTTTCTACACCCGCGCCTCGTTCCCGACCCACTCGTCGAGCGTCCCCGGTGGCCGCATGTGGTCGCTGGTTCACGGCATCACTCGCCAGGAATCATCATTCGACCGCGCCGCCGTGTCGCACGCCGGGGCGCGCGGGATGATGCAGCTGATGCCCGGCACCGCGCGCGAGCAAGCGGGCAAGATGGGGCTGTCTTATGATGGCGGGCGACTGATGTCGGATCCGGCCTACAATGTCATGCTCGGCAGCGCTTATTTCCAGCGGCTGGTCGACCAATGGGGCGGAAATTATCCGCTCGCCGTCGCAAGCTACAATGCCGGCGCCGGCAACGTCCGCAAATGGGTCAACGCTTATGGCGATCCGCGCTTGCCCGGCGGCGATATCGTGTCGTGGATCGAACGCATCCCGTTCGATGAGACGCGCGGCTACGTTCAGCGCGTGCTCGAAAACAGCGTCGTTTACGACTGCCTCAACCCGACCAATGCGGCGCCGCAGCCGGTCCATATCTCGGCCTATCTGGGCAAGTCGTCACGCCCCGGTTGATCCCGCGCGACCCCGAGGTTCGTCCGCCGCGGTTCATCACCCCATCTGGGTTCGCCGCGATCCGCGCCGAATTTGAACTGCTGTTCGGGGTCGAACGCCCGAAACTGGTCGAGACGATCAGCTGGGCGGCGGGCAATGGCGACCGCTCGGAGAATGGCGATTACATTTACGGCCGCAAGCGGCTGCGCGAGATCGACCGGCGGCTGTCCTACCTCGCCAAAGTGATGAAGCAGGCCAAGGTGGTCGATCCGGCGAACCAGGAGCAGCGCGACGTGGTCCGGTTTGGCGCGACGGTCGAACTGGCCGATGTGGAGGATGAGCGGCGCCTTCTGACCCTGGTCGGTGAGGATGAGGCCGACGCCACCGCGGGCAGGATTAGTTGGGCGGCGCCGATCGCGCGGGCCTTGGTCGGAGCGGCGGTCGGCGAGGAACGCGTGGTGCGCCTTCCCGCGGGATCGATCAGTTATGAAATCATCGCCATCAGCTACCCCGAGCGGGGCGCTCGCTAGGCGCTTTTCTTGGGCCGGATCGGGACCACTTTCTCGCCCTCGGCAGGGGGTTCAGCGGGGATCGCCTTGGTCAGCACGTCGGCCAGCGCGGTGAGCGTCGCAATCCGCCCGCTATGCTTGTCATTGGCGTCGATCACCTGCCACGGCGCCCACCGGGTGTCGGTCTGGGCAAACATGTCGTGAAGCACATCGCTCGTCCGCTCGCGCTGGGTGATGCTTGCAATATCATGTTCGGCCATCAAATGGCGCCGCCACGGATCCTGCTGGCGCTCGCGCAAGCGGGCGAGCTGGACATCGGGGGTGACGTGGAAGAATAATTTTATCAACAGCGTTCCATGGTCACGCTGCTGGGCCTCGAATTCGTTGATCTCATCGCAGGCGCGCGACCAGCGCTTGTCGTCGGTGCGACCGCTGCTGCGCTCCTCGACCAAGCGGCGGTACCAGCTGCGATAGAAAATGGTCGTGTCGCCGGGCGGCGGAAGCGCGCTCCAGAAAGGCGCGAGCCAGTGACGCTCGTCGTCGCTTGCCTCGGCGCCGCCGACGCCGCGCGTTGAAATGTGGCCCGGGTCCCCCGCTGCGCCGAGCCGCTTGAGCGCGCCGCGCTTGCCCGACCCGGTCCAGCCTTCGAAGATGATCAGCGCCCGCTTGCGATGGACAATTTGCGCGACCTGCAATTGCGCGAGCCGGTGCTGCAACGCGGTGAGCGTGGCATGATAGTCCCCCGCGAACGGCTCACCCCGTTCAAATTGCGTTAAATCGATCGGCACACGCGAGGCGTATCGCAAACCGAATCGGTCCGCAATCGATTAAGTATAGCAACGGTAACGGTCTGAATTAAAAACCTTCCTTGGTCTCAGGCAGGCTTGGGCGTGCCGTCCGCCACGACTCGGATCGACAATTCCATGAGCTGGCGCGGGGTGACCTCGGCCGGGGCATTCATCAGCAGATCTTCGGCCCTCTGGTTCATCGGGAAGACGATCACTTCGCGAATGTTGGGCTCGTCGGCGAGCAGCATGACGATGCGGTCGATGCCGGGGGCCGACCCACCGTGCGGCGGCGCGCCGAACTTGAACGCGCCGATCATACCGGGGAAGTTGGTGTCGACTTCGTCTGCGCTGTAGCCGGCAATCTCGAACGCCTTGTACATGATGTCGGGGCGATGGTTGCGGATCGCGCCGCTGCTCAGCTCAACCCCATTGCAGACGATGTCATATTGCCACGCCAAAATGTCGAGCGGGTCCTTGGTCTCGAGCGATTCCATCCCGCCCTGCGGCATCGAAAAGGGGTTGTGGCTGAAGTCGACCTTCTTGGCCTCCTCGTCATATTCGAACATTGGGAAGTCGACGATCCAGCAGAAGCGGAATGCGCCCTTTTCGATCAGGTCGAGGCTTTCGGCGACGCGGGTGCGGGCGGAGCCGGCCAATTTAGCCGCCTCGGACTCCTTGCCGGCGGCGAAGAAGATTCCGTCATCGGGGCCAAGCCCCATGTCGGCGGCGATCTTGTCCATGCCTTCGGGGCCATGGTTCTTGGCGATCGGGCCGCCCCATTCGCCGGCCTTGCGGGTGGCGTAGCCGAGCCCGGCAAAGCCCTCACCCCGCGCCCAATCGTTCATCTCGTCAAAGAATTTGCGGCTTTTCTCGGCGGTGTGGGGCGCCGCGACCGCGCGCACGACCATGCCCTTTTCAACCAGTCCGGCGAACAGGCCGAAGCGCGAGCCGACGAAATGCTGGCCGACGTCATGGACGATCAGTGGGTTGCGCAAATCGGGCTTGTCGCTGCCATATTTGAGCATCGATTCGCGATAAGGAATGCGGGGGAAGTCGCCCGCCGCGGTGACCGCTTTGCCGTTGGCGAATTCGGCGAACAGTCCGGCGAGCACCGGCTCGATCGCGCCGAACACATCGTCCTGGGTGACGAAACTCATTTCGAAATCGAGCTGGTAAAATTCGCCCGGGCTGCGATCGGCGCGGGCGTCCTCATCGCGGAAGCAAGGCGCGATCTGGAAATAGCGGTCGAACCCCGCGACCATCAGCAATTGCTTGAACATCTGCGGCGCCTGCGGGAGCGCGTAGAATTTGCCCGGGTGGACCCGGCTCGG
>JAJAYY010000229.1 GCA_026785965.1 Sphingomonas bacterium | reverse complement strand
CGGATCATCTGGCCTTCGCGGCGGAAGGTTTTCAAGGTCGCTTCAGCATCATCGATCAGCGCCACCACAATCTCCCCGTCGCGGGCGGTATCGACTTTGCGGATGAGTGCGAAATCACCGTCGAGAATGCCTTCTTCGACCATCGAATCGCCCGACACTTCGAGCGCATAATGCTCGCCCGGCCCAAGCAAAGCAGCGGGGACCGCAAAGCCCTCAGTGCCTTGCAGCGCCTCGATCGGAGTGCCCGCGGCGATCCGACCGTGCAGCGGGATCTCGATCGTGTCATTGGCCGGGGCGGCAATCGCCGGACGCGGGGCCGAGGTCGACGTCCCACCGTCGGGCATCCTGACCACTTCTAGCGCCCGCGCGCGATTGGGCAGGCGGCGAATGAATTGGCGCTCCTCAAGCGCCGAAATCAGCCGATGGACTCCGGACTTGGACTTGAGTTCGAGCGCCTCGCGCATCTCGTCGAAGCTCGGGCTGATCCCGGTCGCGGCGAGGCGATCATGGATGAAGCTCAGCAATTCATGCTGTTTGACGGTGAGCATCGGCGTCTCCCCTGCTGGAACGAACGGGGAACGTGTAGGAAACGGAACGAGCGCCGTCAAGCGCCTATCGCGCACCGCGCTACGAACGTCGCGATCAGCGCCGCGCCATGCTCGCTGGCGACGCTCTCGGGGTGGAATTGGAGCCCGTGCGCCGGGGCATCGGCGTGGCGCATCGCCATCACCGTGCCGTCCTCGCTCCACGCGTTGACGATGAGCGGGGCCGGCGCTTCGGTCACGGCGAGCGAGTGATAGCGCGTCGCGGCGATCGGGGAGGGCAGGCCGGCGAATAGTCCGCTGCCGTCGTGGCGCACCGCGGCAACCTTGCCGTGAACCGGGGCGGTGCGCGTTACCTGGCCGCCGCATGCGAGGCCGAGCGCCTGATGCCCGAGACACACGCCGAGCAGGGGTCGGCGGAGCGCGATGCAGCGGGCGGCGACCGCGACCGAGATCCCCGCGTCCTGCGGCGATCCCGGACCGGGCGATATCATGATCCCGTCGCGTCCCGCGGCCAGCGCCTGATCGACCGTCAGCGCATCGTTGCGCGCCACCGCCACGTCGGCGCCGGCGCTGCGCAGTGTGTCGACCAGCATGAAGGTGAAGCTGTCGATATTGTCGATGACGAGGATCGACGGGGAGATCATCGCCGTGCGCTGGAGCCGCTGGCGATCAATTGCTGCCGTTGAGGCGGGCCTTGGCCGCAGCGATCGCTTTTTCGTTGCGTGCGACCCCAACATCGGCGCGCACCGCGGCGACGAATTGCCGCGCCAATTCCTGGCTGACCGAATCGCGGAACGAGGCCTGAACCTGGCCGATCAAGGCTGGCTGGGTTGAGGCGTTGCCCGCGGTGATCGAGACCGCGCGGACCACGAAAAAGCCGCGTCCTTGCGGATCGGCGACCATCCGGCTTTTTCCTTGCGCCAGCGAGAACAGGATGCGCAGCGGCGCGGCAATGTCGGCTGGCGCCTTCGATAGCTGGATCCGGCGCGCTCCGAACGGCTGGACCGGAGAGACGCCCTTGCCGCCTTGCCTTGCGGCTTCGGCCATTGCCACTCCGCGAGCGGTCTGCGCGGCGATTTGCGAGGCAACCGCGCGCGCCCGGTCGGACGCTTTCTTGCGCGTCCAGTCGGCCGCCACCTGGGGCTTGATTTGCGCCAGCGGGGCGGGCGACGCGGGAACGATGCGGCCCACGCCGACCAGCAGATAGCCGGAGTCGTTGGGCAGCGTCTCGACCACTGGATCGTCGTCCAGCGTCAGCTCGAACCCGCTCTTGAGCGCGGGCGCGAGCGCATCGGGCAGGCGATAAGCGGGGTTGGCGCGGTCGGTGCCCGCTCCGCTGATCAACGGCGTGTCGACCAGCGCCACCTTGGCCGATGCGGCGGCTTCGGCGAGGCTCGCCCCGTCGCCGATCGAATCCTCGATCCGGGTGACCATGTCGACCAGCGCTTCCTTGCGCTTTTCAGCGGTCAGCTTGGTGATGATTTCGGCGCGCGCGTCGGTCAGGCTGCGCCCGGCTTCGCCGCGCACCTGGTCGATGCGGATGACATGCCAGCCAAGGTCGGACTGGACCGGCCCGACAATCGCGCCAGTGGCGGCGGCGAAGGTCGCGGCGGCGACCTTGTCGCCGGCCAGCGAAGTGAATTGGGCGCGGGTCTGCGGGCCGACGCTGATGTCTTCGGCGCTGAGGCCGGCAGGGGCAGCCGCGGCGACAAAGCTCGCGCCCGATCGTGCGCGGGCGGCGATCGCGTCGGCGGCGGGCTTTGCCGCGACCACCGCCTGGCTGATGATGCGCACTTCTTTGCCCGCGTAAGAGGCGCGGTTGGCGGTGTAATAAGCTGCGATGTCCTGCTCGGTCGGAGCGACGGCGGCGACTTGTTCGGGGCCGATGCTGGCGATCCGCAGCACGCGCTGTTCGGGCACCATGTAGCGTTGCCGATTCTGGTCGTAATAGGCTTGCAGGTCGCCCGCGGTCGGGGCGAGTCCGGCGGCGAACGGTTCGGTCAGGACCAGCACCAGCTCGCCCTGGCGCTGCTCGAGCAGCATCGAGGCATATTGGGTCGCAACGCCGACCGGGACCGTCGCATTGGCGGCGACCGGTGACAGCAGCACGCGCCGGACCAGGTCGGCTTCAAGCAGACGCCGCACCTGGACGTCACTGAGCCGCTGTTGCGCCAGGAATTGCGCATAGGCTTGCTCGCTGAATTTGCCGTCGAGCCCGCGAGTGCTGGGCAGCGAGGTGATCTCGCCGTCGACCAGTTTGCGCGACACCACCAGCTCGTGGTCGCTGCCGAACGCCTTCAACGCCGCATCGTCGATCAATTGGTCGAGGACCGACGCGGTTTCCTTGGCCAGAGAGGCGTAGGTCGCTTCAGGATTCTGCTGGCGCGCATTGCTCAGGATGCGTTCCATCGCGGTCGAATAATCGCGCTCCGAGACTCGCTCGTCGCCCGCCTTGGCAAGGTTGCCGCCGCCGGCCCCAAAGGCATTGCCGCCGATCGAAGACATGTCGGCGAGTGCGAAACTGGCGACGATCGCGAGCAGGAATAGCACCAGCAGCGCGGTTCCGACCTTGGACTTGGTCAGGCGACGAAAGGAAGACAGCATGAACGGCGGCTCGCACTTTGAAAAACAGACGAGTCGCTTTAGGGGCGGGGATATGGCGCGGCAAGCAGTCGCTGACGAACAAAGGGGTACTGCATGACGCGATGGCGCTTGATTGCGGGCAATTGGAAGATGAACGGGCTGTCGAACGCCCTGTCCGAAGTCACCGCCATTGCGATGGCCGCCGAGCGCCATGGCGAGGTCGACGTCGCGTTGTGCGTGCCGGCGACCTTGATCGAGCGCGCGGTCCGCGCCGCGCCGGGGTTTATGATCGGCGGGCAGGATATCCGGAGCGAAGCCAGCGGCGCCTTCACTGGCGATAGTTCGGCGGCGATGCTGATCGATGCCGGCGCGCGGCTGACCATTGTCGGGCATAGCGAGCGGCGCCAGGGGCACGGCGAGCGCGACGCTGCGGTCAAGGCCAAGGCCGAGGCCGGGCTTGGCGCAGGGCTCAGCGTGATCCTGTGCGTCGGCGAAAGCGACGAAGTGCGCAGCGCGGGGCAGGCGGTCGCCCACGTCGCGGCGCAACTCGACCAATCCTTGCCCGCCACCATCGGCGATCCTGCGGCGCTGAGCATCGCTTATGAACCGATCTGGGCGATCGGCACGGGCAAGGTCGCCGGCGTGGCCGAAATCGGCGAAATGCACGCCGTGCTTCGCGCGCGGTTGGTCGCGGCTTATGGCGACGCGGGGCAGGGGGTACGGATTCTCTATGGCGGATCGGTCAAGGCCAGCAACGCCGCCGAAATTTTTGGCGTCCCCGACGTCGATGGCGCGCTGGTCGGCGGCGCCAGCCTGACCAGCGCCGATTTCATTCCGATCATATTCGCTGCGGCACGGCCTGGGCGCTGAGGCATAAGCGGCGGAGCAGAAACGGAACCGCCATGTGCGGCAAGGTGAGGATCGACAAGGTCATGAAGCTTGCCGCGAACAAACGGCCCGATGGGTCGGTGATTGGCAGAAATTGGAGTGTCGCGACCGCGATCGTCAGCCCTCCGAGCGTTGCGCCGATCGTCGGCCGCGTAATGCCGGTCGCCGGCGCCAGCCGTTTCAGCCCGGCCCGAAAGTGAGACGGCGAGTGGATCAGGCAGAAATAGATCGCGAAGCCGGTGATCGGCGGAAGCAGGATCATGGCGGCTAGAGCGCATGCCGCATTGACGGCGGTCACCCGGTGCCCGCCTTGCCACAGCAACAGGATCGCGAGCAGTGCGCACGCCGCCGCAGCGGGCGCGACGAGCAGCAGCGCATCCGCCAAACCGGCCGCAGCCTGCTCCGCTGTGAGCAACGTAAACAAGTCGCCGACTGCCTGACGATGAAACAGCGCCGGCGCCGACAATAAAGCAACCGCGATCCCCAGCGCGAAAAAGGGATGCTCAGCGGCCGCCCAATCTTCCGCAAAATGCACCATTGCCATGGCCAGAAACAAGCCAAGAGCAATCGCGGGCGCTACCTGCCAGATGGCGAACATGATAGCCGCCAGACCGAGGTAGAGGCTGACGACGAGTGCAATGCGATGTTGAGCGTCGCGGCGCAGCACGGCAAGATCGAGCGCGCCATGGGGCAGGCCGCCAATTAATAGCGCCGCGCAGGTCGCCGCGATCATCGTCGGGCTCGCCAACAGTTCGGGCGGGACAAGCGCTGCGGTAAGCGTGAGGAACAGAGCGATCGACGGGTAGCGCCCCTGGTGTTCCAAGATAGAGGCGGGCGGCACGTCTCCGTGCCGCCCCATCGCGTTGGCATTGCTCGACTCAAGCAGGCGAACCATGCCGGTCATCGCTAGACGTGAACCTTAGCGGTCGAGGGCACGCCCCCCTCGGCTTCCGTCTTGCGGACCGCGATGATGTACACGAGGATACCGACGCCCGCCTTGGCGATGAGGTCGGCAATCGTATAACCGATCTGGACCCCGGTGGTGACCGCGGCCCCACCCAGGTTGGTGTAGGGGATCATGTAGACGATCGGGTAAAATCCCCACGAGGCGAAGGTCAGCAGGCGTGCTTGCTTGACGAGGCCCCGAACCGATTCGGGCTGCCGCTCGATCGACGCGCCAAGCCCGCTGAACAATTCGTATACGATGTACAGGAACGGGATCGCCGATAAGGTCCCCCACAGCGCACGCG
>JAJAYY010000228.1 GCA_026785965.1 Sphingomonas bacterium | reverse complement strand
GGCCATTGGACTTGATCAACGATCCCGTGTCCGTCCGCACATAGCTGTTTGTCGCGGCCGCACCGAACGTAACGCTCGGGCTCGCGCCACCGAAGCCGGTCATCCAATTGCCGCTGCCGTCATTCGCGATCGGTGAAGTCGTCAGCCCGAGAGAGCCGACATTGATGATCGCGTTCTGGCCAACGACGATGCCGTTGGGCGAATAGAAATAGACTGTCCCGCCAGTCAGTCCGTTGACCGTCGAATTGATGTTGCCGTTCAGATAGATTCCGTCGGTGCTGACAGTCGTCGCGACCCGGTTGAGGATCGCGAAATTGGCCGTGCCCTGGAAATTGGCGGTCGTGTTGATCGCCTGGAAGGTGGTCAGCCCGCCGCTGCTCGGCCCGGTCGCGGTCCAGTCGATCACTGCCTGGGGTGCGGTCACGGTGACCGTGGTCAGGCCGGGAACCGACTGATTGACGCTCGCGCCAGTCGGCGGTGCAAAGGTGCCTTGCAGGCTCTGCGCGGCGGCCGGGGTCGCCCCGACCACCAGCGCGGTGGCGATTGCCAGCTTGGAACACAGCATCGCCTTGACGGGAAAACGCTTCGTCATGGTCACCTCCACGGAAGAAGGCGGCTGGTCAGCGTCAGCAACAGACGCGGATCGCCCCTTCGATTGGTTAAGCCGGCGCGATCGAGCGGCACTGCCACCGCGGCGTCGAGCCGGAATTGGTTGTTGAGATCGGCGCGCACTCCGCCGCCGACCGATTTGAGATGGTCGTCCTCGCCCCCGGGGAAGCGGTTCCACACCCACGCCGCATCGCCGAACACGTACGGCTGGAGCGACGCAGTGCCGCGCTTGGTCGGGTCGATCCGCGGTCCCTTGAGCTCGATCGCTACTCCGGCGCCGCCGTCGCCGGCGATGTACGCCGGGTCATAGCCGCGCCCGATGGTGTAATTTCCGGCAGTGAATTCCTCGAACGACAGCACCGGCGAAAACGCCTTCTGCACGCGCGGGCTGAGCGACAGGCTGAACTGATTGCCGATCGCGAATTCGGCATTGCCAGCGGCGCGCAGGACCATCGCCTTGGGGCGTCCGTCGGACCGGCTCAGCCCGGCACCGGGCAAGGGGCAAATGTCGTTCGGGCAGCGCTCGCTGGCGCCGAAGATGCCAAGCCCGCGGCGCAGTTCGATCGTCGCCGCGGCTTTCCATTCCGGGCGCCGCGACTTGAGGTCGATCGCGTCCCAATTGGCGCGCAGGAACACCACGCGCAGCTTGTCGCGGGTCAACGGGACGAAGAAGTCGACCTTCTGGTTGAGCAGGTCGAGTCCCCCGCCAAGCCACAAATTATGGTCTTGGCGGCGGATCAGCGGGTAACGCGCGCCAAGCGAAGCGAACAAGGTTCGCGCCTTCAGTTCGGGGGTGCCGTCGGGCGCATTGATGTCGGGCTTGGTCCACGCATAAGTGAACAATCCGTCGATTGTCAGCCCCTCGGATCCCGGCCGGAAGCTGTGCGACACTTGCAAAATCTGCTGCTCTTTGACTTGCGCGGTCGAATAAAGCGACACCGTGGTGACATCGCCCAGCCCGGTCAGCCAGAACGCCGACGCGGCGATCTGGCCGCCCCACCGCCCGGTTGCCTTCGACGCCAGATTCTGGATCACCGCGTCGACCGTGAACGCCTGGCGCAGCACCGACACTTCGCCGATCAATTCGCCCGGCCCGGTGCCCGCCGGCTTGAGCGTCAGCTGGACGTTATAACCGGGCAGGTCGCGCGCCAGCAGCAAATAGCGTTCGGCGCGATAGCGGTCGAAAATATCATCCTCGGTGAGCTTGCTGAGATACGCCGCCAGCTTGGTCTCGGCGCCATTGGTCTCACCCCGCGCCCGCACCGTGGTGACGCGCGCAAACAGGGTCTCCATCTTCACGACGCCATTTTCGATCCGCTGGGTCGGCACCTGGACCGCGGCGAGATAGCCCTTGGCGCGCAGGATCGTCGCCGCCGCGTCGCGCACTTCGCACAGCACCGCGACCGGCTGCTCGGTGCCGGCATAGGCCGCCCACGACGGGGCCAGCTCCTCGGCGGTCGCGCCCTTCAGATTGTTGAACTTCACCTCGCGGATCGTCACCTTGAGGTCAGCGTAGCGTGGGTCGGCGAGCGGGCAGGGGGAGCGCTCAATGCCACCAACCACGTTGAGCGTCGGTCGGCGCAAGGTCGGCGAGGTCGGCTGTTCGCGGGTCAATTCGTCGCGCGTCGGGGCGATCGATTGGGCCAGCGCCGTTGTTGACACCGTTCCCGCAGCGGTTGCCGCAAGCAGCCCGATCACGCGTCGCGTTTGATATCCCGTCACACTCATCAACGACCCCCGCCACCAAAACGAGGGGACTTAATTTCGACTCGCTACCGACTGGCGCCCCCGCGCGTTAATTTTTGTGTAACCAATCTTAATCCGAGTCAATTGTCTGGGTCATGAATCTGTCGCAAATTGGCACGCTAAGTGATTGCGGCGTTAGGAATTGTAGGCGCGCTCGCCATGATCGACGAGGTCGAGGCCCTCGCGTTCCTGATCTTCGCTCGGCCGCAATGGCATCGCCGCCCGGACCAGCGCAAAGCATAGCGCCGATCCCAACGCCGACCATCCCACCGCCACGCCGACCGCCGCCAGCTGGCTGACCAATTGCGTGCCGAGCGTGACGCTCCCGCCATGCCCACCGATGGCGGGTTCGGCGACCAAGGCGGTACCGATCGATCCGACGATCCCGCCGAGGCCGTGAATTCCGAACACGTCGAGGCTGTCGTCGAGCCCCAGGCGGTGCTTGAAGCGCGCGATGAAGGCGTAGCAGGTGGCGCTCGCCGCAATCCTCAGCAGTATCGCCCCCGCCGGCCCGCTGATGCCCGCGGCGGGGGTCACCGCGACCAACCCGGCGACCGCGCCCGATGCCCCGCCGAGCAGCGACGGCTTGCCTGATCGCCACGCCTCTAGCGCCATCCAGGCGAGCATCCCCGCGGCTGGCGCGACCATCGTGTTGAGCAAGGCGATCGCCGCCAGGCCGTTGGCCTGCAACGCCGATCCGGCGTTGAACCCGATCCATCCGACCCACAGCAGTCCGGTCCCGATCAGCACGAGCGCAAGGCTATGCGGCGGCATCGCGTCCTTGAGGAAGCCGACCCGCTGCCCGACAAACGCGACGCCGACCAGCCCGGCGATCCCGGCGTTGATGTGGACCACGGTGCCGCCGGCAAAATCGATCGCGCCGAGCGTGAAGATGATCCCGTCGCTGGCCCACACCATGTGCGCGATCGGGGCATAGACCAGGCTGACGAACAAGGCTCCGAACGCCACCATCGCCGCGAACCGGATCCGCTCGACCAATGCGCCGACCACCAGCGCCGCGGTAATCGCGGCGAAACTCATCTGGAAGCAAGCGAACAGCAATTCGGGGATTGCACTGCCGCTCGTCCCGACCGCCCACGGCGTGTCGCCATCAATCCCGCGCAGCCCGACCTTGGCGAAATCGCCGATGATCGCACCGCTGCCCGAAAAGCTCAGCGAATAGCCCCACCCGACCCAGGTCAGGATCGCGGCCGCGGCGACGCCCATCACCTGGCTCATCACCGACAGCAAATTCTTGGCCCGCACCAGCCCGCCATAGAATAAGGCAAGCCCGGGCAGGATCATCATCAGCACCAGCAGCGTGGCGGTCAGGACTCAGGCGGTGTCGCCGCTATCGATGACCAGCTGCGCCGCCATGAAACCCTCGTTGTTGCGCCGCGGCAAAACCTGTCGGCACCGTCGCCGCTTGGCAACTGCAGTCCCCGCTGGGGTGAATAATTCAACGCGTCTCGAACCCGGCGAGGCATTCGGCGACCCAACGTCCGGCGGTCAGCGCGCTGAGATCGCTTGGGTCGAGCGGCGGGTCCCATTCGGTAAGGTCGATCAGGCGGACCTTGGGGCAGGCGGCGAGCATCCGGGTCGCGGCGAAGAACATGCTTGCCGTCATTCCGCCCGGGCGCGCGCCGGGCGCACCGGGGAACTGGCAGCGATCAATCACATCGATGTCGCAGTCGACATAAATTGCATCGACGTGCGCAAGGAAATCGATCGCTGTCTGAATGCACCAATCGATGCCCATCCCGAAGCAGTCGGAAATGTTCATGACGTTGATGCCCTCGGCATCGGCATCCTCATCCATCTTCCGGGTATTTGCGAACGGGGCGATGCCAATCTGCTGGATGTTTGAACCCGGCAGCCCATCCTCGAGCAGTGCACGGACAGGGTTACCATTGCTGAGACCGGCATCCAGATCGCGCAGGTCGAAATGCGCGTCCAGCGTTATCAGCCCGACCTTGTCGAGCGGCAGCCCCAGTGATTGGACACCGGGCCGCGTTACCGCATTATTGCCCCCGACGAGCAACGTCAGCGCGTGACGTGCGACGCTCGCCGAGCAGGCGTCACGGATTGGCGCGGTCGCCTGCTCGATCGTCATCCCGCCCAGCGCGACATCGCCATGATCGGCGATAAGGCTAGCCAGCTCGCGCCTCGTTTCGACATCATAGCGCCCGATCCGCTTGAGCGTTGCGCGCAGCACGGCGGGCGCCAGGTCGCAGCGTCCCGGTGTGACCGATCCCGCGGCAAGCGGCGCACCGACCAGCCCGATCGGCGCGTCGCTGTCCTTGTCCACGATCAGGTCGGTCAAATTGGGCCAGCTCATGCGCTTGACGCTAGCATCGCCGCCGCTCAAAGCCAGCCATAATGTGGGATCGCCTCCTCACCGACTGCCATGTCGCCACGCTGGTGCCGCAGCCCGGCAATCCGCTGGGGGCATTCCCCAACGCCGCGATCGGCATCGCCGATGGCCGCATCGTCCGCGTCGGCAAGCGCGCCGAGCTCGCCGGCTTTCGCGCCAAGGAGGTCACCGCATTGGGCGGCGCGTGGGTCACCCCGGGGCTGGTCGACTGCCACACCCATCTCGTGTTCGGCGGCACCCGCGCCAACGAACACGCCATGCGCCGCGCGGGCGCCTCTTATGAAGAGATCGCCAAGGCCGGCGGCGGCATCGCCTCGACTGTCGCCGCGACCAAGGCCGCCAGCACCGACGAACTGCGCGACAGCGCCCGCCGCCGCCTCCACGCGCTGATGGCCGGCGGAGTCACGACGATCGAGATCAAGTCGGGCTACGGCCTCGACACGGCCGCCGAAATTCGCCTGCTCAACACCGCGAAAGCGATCGGCCGCGATGAGCCGGTGCGGATCGTGCCCACCTTGCTCGCGCTGCACGCCCTCCCGCCAGAAGCCCTTCAAAACGCCGAGGACCGAAACGCCTACGTCAAAATGGTCGCCGAGGAGATGATCCCCGCCGTCGCCAAGCTCGGCCTCGCGACCAGCGCCGACGCCTTCTGCGAAACCATCGCTTTCACCCCGCAAGAGGTCGAGCGCATCTTCACCGCAGCGCGCGCCAACGGCCTCCCCGTCCGCCTGCATGCCGAGCAATTGTCGAACCAGAACGGCGCCGCGCTCGCCGCCAAATACAAGGCGCTCAGCGCCGACCATCTCGAACATCTCGACGCGGCGGGCGCCAAAGCGATGGCCGCCGCAGGCACCGTCGCGGTGCTCCTCCCCGGCGCTTATTACGCGCTCAATGAAAAGAAAAAGCCGCCGGTCCAATTGCTCCGCGATCACGCCGTGCCGATCGCCATCGCCACCGACTGCAACCCCGGCACCTCGCCGCTCCTGAGCCCGACGCTGGCGATGAACATGGCCTGCACCCTGTTCGGCCTGACCCCCGAGGAAGCCATCACCGGAATGACCATCAACGCCGCCCGCGCGCTCGGCCTCGCGCATGACATCGGCAGCGTCGAGGCAGGCAAGGCAGCCGACCTCGCCGTATGGCGAATCGCCGACATCGCCGAGCTTGGCTACTGGATCGGCATGCCGGGCCCCGAGCGGCGCATTTTTGCGGGGGTGGACGCATGACCGACAATCGCCGAGACAATAGCCGCCGCATCCGCGCCCGCCGCGGCTCCGAGATCGTGGCCAGGCACTGGACCACCGAGGCCGCCGTCCGGATGCTGATGAACAATCTCGACGAAGCGGTCGCCGAAGATCCGCAGAGCCTCGTCGTTTATGGCGGCATCGGCCGCGCCGCGCGCAACTGGGCTTGCTACGACAAGATTGTCGAGGTGCTTGAGCGGCTCGAGGCTAACGAGACCCTGCTCGTCCAGTCGGGCAAGCCGGTCGGCGTGTTCAAGACCCACGCCGACGCCCCGCGCGTGCTCATCGCCAATTCCAACCTCGTCCCCAAATGGGCGACGTGGGAAAAATTCAACGAACTCGATCGCATGGGGCTGATGATGTACGGCCAGATGACCGCCGGGTCGTGGATCTACATCGGCACCCAGGGCATCGTTCAAGGCACGTTCGAAACCTTCGCCGAAATGGGCCGCCAGCATTATGGCGGCGATTTGCGCGGCAAGTGGATCCTCACCGCTGGGCTCGGTGGGATGGGCGGCGCGCAGCCGCTTGCTGCGGTCATGGCCGGGGCGCACTGCATCGCGGTCGAGGTCCAGGAATCCTCGATCGAAAAGCGCCTCGCCACCCGCTACCTCGACCATCGTGCGACCAGCATCGATGAGGCGCTGGAGATCATCGCCAAGGCGACCGAACCGACGTCGGTCGGCCTACTCGGCAACGCCGCCGAAATCCTGCCTCAGATGGTCGCGCGCAATATCCGCCCCGACGCGGTCACTGACCAGACCAGCGCGCACGATCCCGCCAACGGCTATTGCCCCGCCGGCTGGAGCGTCGCCAAATGGCAGGACATGCGGACACGCGATCCCGCTGCCGTCGCCGCTGCCGCGCGCCAATCGATGGCGGCCCACGTCGAAGCCATGCTCGCCTTCCAGAAAATGGGCATTCCGACCTTCGACTATGGCAATAACATCCGCCAGGAAGCGCTCGACACCGGCGTGACCCACGCGTTCGACTTCCCCGGCTTCGTCCCCGCCTATGTCCGCCCCTTGTTCTGCCGCGGCATCGGCCCGTTCCGCTGGGTCGCACTGAGCGGCGATCCCGAAGACATTTACCGCACCGACCAGCGCGTCAAAGAGCTGATCCCCGATGATCCCCACCTCCACCGCTGGCTCGACATGGCGCGCGAGCGGATCGCCTTCCAGGGGCTGCCCGCGCGGATCTGCTGGGTCGGGCTGGGCCAGCGTCACCGCTTGGGCCTCGCCTTCAACGAGATGGTGCGCAACGGCGAGGTATCCGCCCCGATCGTCATCGGCCGCGACCATCTCGACAGCGGATCGGTCGCCTCCCCCAACCGCGAGACCGAGGCGATGAAGGACGGCAGCGACGCGGTATCGGACTGGCCCTTGCTCAACGCCCTCCTCAACACCGCCAGCGGCGCGACCTGGGTCTCGCTCCACCACGGCGGCGGGGTCGGCATGG
>JAJAYY010000227.1 GCA_026785965.1 Sphingomonas bacterium | reverse complement strand
CGCTCCGAAAGCGATCAAGGAAGGCGTCAACAAGGCTGAAGCCGAGAAGATCAAGAAGCAGATCGAAGAAGCCGGCGGCACCGTCGAGCTCAAGTAAGCTTCACACAGATTTCGTGGGTGTCTTGAAGCACCTGCGGATGGAAAGGGCGGCTCCGCAAGAGGTCGCCCTTTTTCGTTGCGAGCCGTTTTTCATGACCGGACCACCCTGTCCCCCGGACAAAGCGGCTGCCAGCCATCTTGAGCACCTGCAGATGGGAAAAGCGGCTCCGCAAGGGATCGCCCTTTTTCTGTGCGGCGACCGCATCTTTCCGAGCCCCGCGAACGTAACTTGGTCCGCGATGCAACAGGAGATGATTGATGAAGTTCAACCGATTTGCCGCGATCATCGCGGCCACTGCCGCAATCACCGTCGGCGCCTGCACCAAGCCCGACGAGCCGGCGGTCAACAATGACGTCATGCTCGATGATGGCATGATCAACGAAAGTGCGATGAGCGATCCCAATGCGATGACCAGCGGAGCACCGGTGATGGTCGGCGGGGCCGAGATGCTGCCATCCAAGACGATCGTCCAAAATGCTTCCAAGTCGGCCGACCACACCACGCTGGTCGCCGCGGTGAAGGCTGCCGGGCTGGTCGACACGCTGTCGGGCGCGGGTCCGTTCACCGTTTTCGCGCCGACCAATGCCGCCTTCGCCAAGCTCCCGGCCGGGACGGTCGACGGGCTGCTCAAGCCTGCCGCCAAGGCCGACCTGGCCAAGGTGCTGACCTATCATGTCGTCCCGGGCACCATGACCGCGGCGCAGATTTCAAGCGCAATCAAGGCCGGCGGCGGCAAGGCCGAACTGACCACTGTCCAGGGCGCAAAGCTGACCGCTACCGAAGCTGCCGGCACCGTCACGCTGACCGACGCCAAGGGTGGCAATTCGATCGTCACCGAGGCCGACGTGATGCAATCGAATGGCGTGGTCCACGTCGTCGATACGGTGCTGATGCCGTAACTGATCATATCCAGCGCCACTGAGTGCAACCGGTGGCCCCGGTGGGGGGCGGCTCCGTAAGGGGGCCGCCCCTCTTTCGTCGGGTCAGTCGAAGATCGACAGGTCGAGCGCTTCGCTCGGCCCGAACCAGACGACATTGCGGCTATGATCGGCAAGGTCGTCACCGGTTGAGGCGTGGGCGAAGATGGTGAGGCCGGCGCGGCTGACCGCAAGCCACGTCGCCACCGCACCAAAACGATCGGTCGGCACAGTCATCTGGCACGATCCACGCGGGTGTGGCCCGACTGGGCGGGTATGGAAATGGCCGAGCGCGACTCCGAACCGCTCACGCGTGGCGAACCCCAGGGCCTGCGCTCGATCGAGCTCGTCGGAGTCGAAGTAGATGTGGGCGTGAAAATCGCGAATTGTCGTCGACATGATCGGCTCCTCCAGCGTGATGTCGGGCGCGACGCGGCGGGATCAAGGGGCCGCAGCGCGCGCGCCGGGCAAGCTTAGGCAAATGGTAACCAATATCCGTCACAAACGATGGGTGGAGACTTGTCATGCGTGAACCCGGCCAAATCTCGCGAGCACCGCGAATCGCGTCCCATCTTCGGGCGACGCTGATCGACGCCCATGGCCGCGAGATGGCGGGCGTCGTCACCGATATTTCGAAGAGCGGTTTTCGGGTCAGCGCCAATGAGCCGCTGATGATCGGCGAATGCCTGCGCGTCCGGGTCGACCGTTATGGCGATTATCCGGCGCAAATTCGCTGGGCCCGCGGGAGCGAGGCCGGGGGCGTGTTCCTCGAGCCGATCGCGCTCGACTGAACCACCCCGAAGGCCGATCTCCGCCCCCCTTGCAACGGGGTTGAAAAAGCGTATATCTGCTTTATCCAAAATTTGACGGCTCCGCCGCACCTTGTCGTGCGTCCGGGGTCTTTTCCGTCCTCACCGGGACACGAGCCGATACCGCGCAACGGTTCGAACGGATGGTGGGGGAGAAGCGGGAAGCGCTCCTTTTAGTTCTGCGGCGAAAGCTGGAGTCCCGTCTGGACTCTGGCTTCCGGCGGGAAACGTTCAATTTGCGGGGCGGCTTTGGCTCGTCCCGCCCAGCGCAGGGACACCCATGGCCACCAAAGCGAAAGACGTTCCGACCAAGGTTCGTTCCACCACCTCGCGGCGCATCCGCAAGATCTTCGGCAACATCCACGAAATCTCGGACATGCCGAACCTGATCGAGGTTCAGCGCGAAAGCTATGAGCAGTTCCTGCGCTCCGATCACTCGATCGGCTATATTTCCGGTCTCGAAAAGACTCTGCGCAGCGTCTTCCCGATCCGCGATTTCGCGGGCACCGCCGAGCTCGATTTCGTGCATTATGAGCTCGAATCGCCCAAATACGATGTGCAGGAATGCCGCCAGCGCGGGATTACCTATGCCGCGCCGATGAAGGTAACGCTGCGCCTGATCGTGTTCGAGGTCGATAGCGAAACCGAAAGCCGTTCGGTGCTCGATATCAAGGAGCAGGACGTCTATAT
>JAJAYY010000226.1 GCA_026785965.1 Sphingomonas bacterium | reverse complement strand
CGACGAGCGCACATTATATGCAAGCCTCGCCGCACAAGCGGCTCTATCATTGGGCTTTTTCGCGTTTCTGATATTTGCATCCAATCCGTTCGAGCGGCTCAATCCTGCCGCCGCGACGGGGCGCGGCCTCAATCCCTTGCTCCAGGACCCCGGGCTCGCCTTCCATCCCCCGACGCTTTACCTCGGCTATGTCGGGCTGTCGGTCGCGTTCAGCCTCGCGGTCGGGGCATTGATCACGCGGCAGGTCGGCCCGGCACTGGCGCGGGCGATGCGGCCGTGGGTGCTTGGCGCGTGGATCCTGCTCACGCTCGGGATCACCGCCGGCAGCTATTGGGCTTATTACGAGCTTGGCTGGGGCGGGTGGTGGTTCTGGGACCCGGTCGAGAATGCCTCGCTGATGCCGTGGCTCGCCGCCACCGCCTTGCTCCACAGCTTGAACGTCCTCGCCGCGCGCGGTGGGCTGCGGGCGTGGACGATGATGCTCGCTTTGGTCGCTTTTTCGATGTCGATGGTCGGCACGTTCCTGGTCCGGTCGGGAATCCTGACCTCGGTCCATGCCTTTGCGGTCGATCCGACGCGGGGCAGCTTCATCCTCGCGCTGCTCACCCTGACCATCGGTGCCGCGTTGACCTTGTTCGCGGTGCGTATCGCGACGGTCAAGGAGGGCGCGCCATTCGAAATCGTCAGCCGCGAGGGCGCGCTGGTCGCCAACAATCTGTTCCTGTCGGTGATCCTCGGTATCGTGTTTTTCGGCACGCTCTATCCGCTCATCGCCGAGGCCGCGACGGGACAGAAATTGTCGGTCGGCCCGCCTTATTTCAACGCTGTCGCCGGACCGCTCGCCTTGATCCTCGCGGCGCTGATGATGGTCGGCCCGCAGCTCCGCTGGCGGCGAGATTCGGGCCCGCATCTCGCGCGCTTCGCGCGTGGGCTGATCGCATCCCTGGCCGTGCTTGCCGCGACCTTCCTGCTCGCGCCATCGATCAATCTCCTGCCGCGCCTCGGTCTCGCGATCGGCGCGGGGCTCGTGCCGGCCAGCCTCGCGCCATTGGTCGGTCGTTCGCTGCGCCGCACCCCGCTCGCCACCTGGGGGATGTGCGTCGCGCATCTCGGGGTCGCGGTGGCGCTGATTGGAATGGCCGCGGACAGCGCCTTCACGCGCGAGAAGCTCGCCACTGCCGTCCCCGGCGATCAGCTTGCGGTGGGCCCGTGGCTGGTCGAGTTCCGTTCGGTGATGCCCGCCGTCGGCCCCAATTGGACCGCGCTCGAAGCCGAACTGCGCGCCTCGCGCGGCGGCGGGGTGACGATTCTCAAGCCGCAAGGCCGCTTCTTCACCACCCCGCCAACGACCACCAGCGAGGCGGCGATCGAGACCGATTGGAACGGCCAGCTTTATGCAGTGCTCGGGGCGCAGGACGAAGCCAGCGGACGCTGGCAAGTGCGACTGTGGTGGAAACCGTTCGTGACCCTGATCTGGTTCGGTGGCGTGCTGATCGCGCTGGGCGGTTTGCTCGCGCTGCTCGGGCGCTGGTGGCGCGCGCGAACCACCCGGCGCCGTTTCGCGGAGGCCGACTGGTGAACCGCATGCGCTTCGTTCCGCTGTTCATCCTGCTGCTGTTCGTCGCCGCGGTGGCGTGGCGCCTCGCCGTGCCCAAGGATGACCGGATAGCCTCGAAGCTTGAAGGGCGCGCCGTCCCGGCCTTCGCGCTTCCCGCCGCGGTCGCGGGCAAGCCGGGGCTCGCCGCCGCCGACCTCGCGCGCGGCGGCCCGCGGCTGGTCAATATCTTCGCCAGCTGGTGCGTGCCGTGCATCGCCGAGGCGCCGATGCTGATCGAGTTGCAGCGACAGGGCGTGCCGATCGACGCGATCGCCATCCGCGACCGCCCCGAAGACGTCGCAGCGTTCCTCGCGCGCCATGGCGACCCGTTCGCCGCGATCGGCGCCGATGCCGACAGCAAAGTCCAGATCGCGCTCGGCTCGTCGGGGGTTCCCGAAACCTTCGTTGTCGACGGCCGTGGCGTGATCCGCGCACAGCACATTGGCCCGATCGAAGCGGGCGACCTCGCCGCCCTCAAACAATCGTGGGAGCAAGCACGATGAGGGTGATTGTGTTCGCTGTTGCGCTGTTGGCAGCCCCGGCGCTCGCCGATTCCACCCTGCCGCCCGCGCACTGGGCCAATCGCCAGCTGCCCGACCCGCGCCAGGAGGCCGCCGCACGGGCGCTGATGGAAGAGCTTCGCTGCCTCGTCTGCCAGGGCCAGTCGATCGCCGATTCGGATGCCGAGCTAGCCGGCGACATGCGCGCCCTCGTCCGCGAGCGGATCGCGGCGGGCGAGCGGCCCGAGCAAATCCGCGGTTGGCTGGTCGATCGCTATGGCGCGTGGGTCAGTTTCCGCCCGCCGGTCGAGCCGTTGAGCTGGCCATTGTGGGCCGCGCCGATCGCGCTGTTGCTCGCGGGGGCATGGCTAGTGCGCAAGAAGTTTGCCCGGAGGCCGCGATGACCGGGCTGGTGATCGTCGTGCTGCTCGCTGCGGGGATCGCCGTGCTGCTATGGGCGCTCAAGCTGCGCGAATCCGTGCTAACCTTGGCTGCGGCGGCGCTTGCGCTCGGCTGCGCCGGCTACGCAATCCAGGGCCGTCCAGGGCTGGGCGGGAGCCCGCGTGATCCCCAGGCGCGCATGATTCCAGTCCCGCTGACTGCCGCGCGCAAGGCGATGATGGGGCAATTCACCGCCGCCGATACCTGGTCGACAATCGCCGAAGGTTTTGCAGCGCGCGGTCAGACGGAGGGCGCGGTCGGGGTGATGCGTTCGGCAGTCCGCGCGCGGCCAACCGATTATGCGATGTGGGTCGGGCTCGGCAATACGCTCGCCGATCATTCGCGAACGCTGACTCCGGCGGCGCGCTTCGCCTTCGCGCGCGCCGACCAGCTCGCCCCACACCACCCCGCGCCGCGCTTCTTCATGGGACTAGCGCTGGCGCGGTCCGGGCAGGCCGATCAAGCGCTGGCGTTGTGGCGCGAAGTGCTCGCCGAAGCCCCCGCCAACGCCAGCTGGCGCCCCTACGTCGAAGATGGCGTGCTGATGCTCAGCGCCCCATAATCGCTCCCTCCCCGCCGCTACCGAAACCGGGGGGCGTGCCGCTCAAACCGGGACGAACGGCAGGTCGAGTGCTTCGGCGACGGCTTTGTGGCGGATCTTGCCGCCCGACACGTTCAAGCCGTTGGCGAGGTGCGGATCCTCGGCCATTGCTTGTTCGGCGCCGAGATTGGCGAGCTTGAGCGCGAATGGCAGGGTCGCATTGTTGAGCGCGAAGGCACTTGTTCGCGCTACCGCGCCAGGCATGTTGGCGACACAATAATGGATCACGCCTTCGACCACATAGACGGGATCGGCGTGGGTCGTCGCGTGGCTGGTTTCGAAGCAGCCACCCTGGTCGATCGCGATGTCGACCAGCACGCTGCCGCGCTTCATCGTCTTGAGCATTTCGCGCGTCACCAGCTTGGGCGCAGCAGCGCCCGGGACGAGCACCGCGCCGATCACGAGTTCGGCTTCCTTGACCGCCTGGGCGATCGCCGATTTCGACGCAAAGGCGGTTTTGATCTGGCTTCCGAAATGCATGTCGAGATCGGCCAGCCGGTCATTGTTGATGTCATAGATGGTGACGTCGGCGCGCTGCCCGGTGGCCATTTGCGCGGCATTGATTCCAGCCACCCCGCCACCGAGAATCGCGACCTTGGCCGGGGCCACGCCAGGAACGCCGCCCAATAATACGCCGCGGCCGCCTTGTTCCTTTTCGAGGTAATGCGCGCCGACCTGGACCGACATGCGGCCCGCGACTTCGCTCATCGGCTTGAGCAGCGGCAGCGCGCCCGAGCGGCTCGTCACGGTTTCATAAGCGATGCACGTCGCGCCCAATTTCATCAGTCCCTCGGCCTGCGGCTTGTCGGCAGCGAGGTGAAGATAGGTGAACAGCAGATGGCGCGGCTCGAGCATCGCGATCTCGCCCGGCTGCGGCTCCTTGACCTTCACGATCATGTCCGACTGGGCGAACACATCGGCCGCGGTTGGCAGGATCTTGGCGCCTACCTTTTCATATGACGCGTCGGAGAAATCGATTCCCATCCCGGCCTTGGTCTCGACGAACACCTCGTGTCCGGCGGCAATCAGTTCGCCAACCGACGCCGGAGTCAGCCCGACTCGATATTCGTGATTCTTGATTTCCTTCGGCACACCGACGCGCATGATGGGTTCGCTCCAAGTTGGGATTGGGCCGCGCTATAGACTGGCGCGGCGACGATTGCAGCGCCTTTTTGGTGGTGCTAGGGCGACGCGCCGCGCTTCCCGGCGCTTCAAGGGCTTTCATGCATGAGCATTTCCCCGACCGGTGTTGCCGAGACCGCCAGCGAGGAGCAATCGGCGGGCCATGGTCACCAGGGTTCGCTAGCCAAACTCGCGGTCGGCGCGGTCGGGATCGTGTTCGGCGATATCGGCACTTCGCCGATCTACGCGTTTCGTGAGACCTTCGCCGGGCACCATACGCTGCGCCCCGACATGCTCCACATCTATGGCGTGTTGAGCCTGATCTTCTGGTCGATGATGATCATCGTCACGATCAAATATGTCATGGTCATCATGCGCGCCGACAATAAGGGCGAAGGCGGAAGCCTCGCCTTGCTCGCGCTGATCAACCGCTCGACCACCTCGACCAAGAAATGGAGCGGGGGAATCGTCATGCTCGGCGTGTTCGCTACGGCGCTGTTTTACGGCGACAGCATGATCACCCCGGCGATCTCGGTGCTCTCGGCGGTCGAGGGACTGACCACCGTCCAAGCAGGCTTCCAGCCGTACGTCATCCCGCTCGCGATCGCGATCCTCGTCGGACTGTTCATGATCCAGTCTCGCGGCACCGCCAAGGTCGGGCTGTTATTCGGACCAATCATGCTGGTTTATTTCGTGACCTTGTCGGTGCTTGGCGTGATGCATATCGTCGATCATCCGGCGGTCATCTGGAACATGTTCAATCCGTGGAACGCATTCGCTTTCTTCCTTGGTGACCCCGTTCCCGCATTCATCGCGATGGGGTCGGTGGTGCTCGCAGTAACCGGGGCCGAAGCGCTTTATTCGGACATGGGTCACTTCGGGCGCAACCCGATCAAGGTGTCGTGGATCTATTTCGTCATGCCCGCGCTGCTGCTCAATTACATGGGGCAGGGGGCGATGCTGCTCGCGATGAGCCCCGCCGACGCGCTCGAGACGGTCAAGAATCCATTCTTCTTCCTCGCGCCCGAGATGCTCCGCCTGCCGCTCGTTATCCTCGCCACCTTTGCCACGATCATCGCCAGCCAGGCGGTGATTTCGGGCGCTTTCTCGGTCACCCAACAGGCGATCCAGCTGGGCTTCATCCCGCGCCTCCACATCACCCACACCAGCGAGCATGCGGCGGGGCAAATCTATATTCCGGTGATCAACTGGGCACTGATGATCGCGGTGATCCTACTCGTGCTCAACTTCCAGACCTCATCGAACCTCGCCGCGGCTTATGGCATTGCGGTCACCGGGGCGATGCTGATCGACGGGGTGCTGATCGCGGTCGTCCTGTTCAGCCTGTGGAAGTGGAACCGGCTGCTCGCCGGGGCGCTGCTCGCGGTCTTCTTCACTGTCGATCTGCTCTACTTCGCGTCCAACATGCTCAAGGTCCCGGCCGGCGGCTGGTTCCCGCTGGCGATCGGGGCGATCGCCTTCACCTTGCTGACCACTTGGGCGAAGGGGCGGCGGTTGATGATCGTCCGCATGAACGAGCAGAGCCTGCCGATCGAAGTGTTTATCAAGTCCGCCGCGTCGAGCGCTACGCGCGTCCCCGGAACAGCGGT
>JAJAYY010000225.1 GCA_026785965.1 Sphingomonas bacterium | reverse complement strand
GAGCACCATCGCCGCAAACGCCCAGCGCGGCATCGTCGGCAGCATCGCCACCGCGCCCTTGGTATCGGCAACGCGCCGGGCGAGCGCGAGCATCGCGTCGATCGACCAGCCGGTCGCGGTCCATAATGGCGCGCCGAGTCCAATCGAGTCGAGCAGCAGCGCTCCAGCTTCGAGCGGCATGATCACGAAGGTAGTGAGCGGGATCGCGACCATGTTGGCGGCGACGCCGTACAGTCCCGCCTTGTGGAAATGGTAAAGCGCAAACGGCATCAGCGCGAGCTCGACCGCGAGCCCAGTCAGCAACAGCCCGCCGAGGCCGCGCAGCACGCGCTGCGGCCAGCCTTCCTCACGCGGGGCCAGCCACCGCCGCACCGTGCCAAGCTGGTGAAGCACGATGATCGTCGTCACCGCCGCGAAGCTGAGCTGGAAGCTCGCACCGGCCAGCGCCTCGGGGCGGAACAGCAACACCACCAGCGCCCCGGCCGCGACCAGTCGCAGACTGATCGCCTCTCGCCCGAGCGCGATCCCGCCGAGGACCAGCAGCGCCGCAATGCACGCGCGCACCGTCGGCACCTGCATCCCGGTGAGCAGACTATAAGCGACCCCGGCGAGCGCCCCGACCGCCGCCGCGACCAGCACCAGGTTGAAGCGCAGCGCGAGCCGCTCGCTCAGCGCGAGCAGCCGGAGCGTCAGCAGCATCGCCGCGCCGACCGCGGCGGCGATATGCAGCCCGCTGACCGACAACAAATGGGCCAGACCCGAGCGCCGCATCGCGTCGGCGTCGCCCTTGGTCACCGCAGCCTGGTCGCCATTGGCGAGGGCGGTGGCGACCCCCCCGCTCGGTCCGGGGAGCTGGGTTCGGATATGCTTGCCGAGGCGATCGCGCCATTGGTCGAGTCCCCCGCCCGCCGACGGCGCGACGATTTCGACCGGCCCGATCGCGCGCCCGACCGCGCCGCGTCCAGCGAACCAGGCATCGCGCGCAAAGTCATGTCCGCCGGGAAGCGCCATCGGCGGCGGCGGCTGGAGGCGGGCGCGGAGCTTGATCCGCGCGCCCTCGCCAAGCCCGACCAGAGCGTCCTTGGCCGGGAGCGACAGGCGAACGCGGGGCGGGAGCACGGTGCCGAGCGTCGCCAGCGTCAGTCGCACATCTCCCTTTGCGACCAGGGGTTCGATCTTTTCGACTCGGCCTTCGACGACCACCACCGTCGGTCGATCGAGCCGGGGTGCCGCAACCCATTCGCTGCGCAGCCAAATCCACCCGCAGCCTGCCGCCAGCGCGAGCCAGCCGATCACCACCGCCCGGGCGAGCCGGCCACCGCCCGCGAGCCCGCCCGCCGCAATCCCCAGTGCCAGCACCACGAACGCGCTCCACGCCAGCGGTGCGGGCAACCACAGCCACGCCGCGATCCCGGCGGCGAAGCAAGCGACGAACCATAATGGCAATTGACCGCGCTCAACCTCCAGAAAGGCCTCGATCCGTTCGACCGAGCGAGCGATGACGGGGAAGGAAAAGCGCGCTCGCGCCAGTTCCAGCGGGGCATCCTCTATGTTAGGGGCGCTCACCCATTCCATCTGCCACCCCTAGACAAAGGAAAGCGCGGTTGAGCGCAAGCAACAAAATCGACGGCGTGGTGACCCGCTTCGCGCCCTCGCCGACCGGATATTTGCATATCGGCGGCGCGCGCACGGCGTTGTTCAACTGGCTGTTCGCGCGCCACCACGGCGGCAAATATTTGCTGCGGATCGAGGATACCGACAAGGCGCGATCGACCCAGCCGGCGATCGACGCAATTCTCGACGGCCTGTCGTGGCTCGGGATCGAGGGCGATGGCGAGCCGTATCTGCAGTCGCAATTCGAAGCCCGCCACGCCGAGGTCGCGCAACAATTGGTCGAGCGCGGTGCGGCGTATCGTTGTTATTTGACCCCGCAAGAGCTGACCGCGCGGCGCGAGCAAGCGCAGGCCGAGCGCCGTCCGTTTCGGCTCGACAGCGAATGGCGCGAGCGTAGCGACGGCCCGGCCGACGCGCCCTCGGTGGTCCGGCTCAAGGCCCCGCGCGACGGCCAGACCGTGATCGACGACCTCGTCCAGGGCCGGGTCGAGGTGTTCAATGCAGAAATCGACGATTTCGTCCTGCTCCGCTCGGACGGCTCGCCGACCTACATGCTCGCAGTGGTGGTCGACGATCATGACATGGGCGTGACCCACATCATCCGCGGCGACGACCATCTCAACAACGCGTTCCGCCAGCTGGGAATCATCCGGGCGATGGGCTGGGCCGAGCCGACCTACGCGCATATCCCGCTGATCCACGGCCCCGACGGCGCCAAGCTGAGCAAGCGCCACGGCGCGCTCGGGGTCGACGCCTATCGCGACGACTTGGGAATTCTGCCCGAGGCGCTGGTCAATTATTTGCTTCGTCTCGGCTGGGGCCATGGCGACGACGAGATCATCACCCGCGAGCAAGCGGTCGAATGGTTCGACCTCGACCATGTCGGCAAGTCGCCGTCGCGGTTCGACACCAAAAAGCTCGAGAATCTCAACGGCCATTATGTCCGTGAGGCCGACGATGCGCACCTTGCGGCACTGGTCGCCCCGCGCCTCGGGCTCGATTCGGACGGGATCGCCTTGCTGACCCGGGCAATGCCCGAATTGAAAGCGCGGGCGCATGACCTGGGGCAACTCGCCGAGGGCGCCGATTTCCTGTTCGCGACGCGGCCGCTCGCGGTCGACGACAAGGCCGCTGCCATGCTGACCGACGAATCGCGCGGCCACCTTGCACTCGCGCATGGAGCGCTTGGCGCGCTCGTGAGTTGGGATCATGACTCGACCGATGCTGCAGTGCGGGAGGTTGCCGAACAGGCCGGGCTTAAGCTAGGCAAGCTCGCCCAGCCGCTCCGCGCGGCGCTGACGGGCAAAACGACCTCGCCGGGCATTTTCGACGTCCTCGCCCTGCTTGGCAAAGACGAGAGCCTGGCGCGGATCGCCGATCAAATGCTGGAGCCGATTGCATGACCGACAAGACCGTCAAATTCACCACCGAAGGCGGCGATTTCACTTACCCACTGCTCGAAGGGTCGGTCGGCCCGGACGTGATCGACATCCGCAAGCTGTACGGCGAATCGGGCAAATTCACTTACGATCCGGGGTTCACCTCGACCGCCTCATGCCAGAGCGCGATCACCTACATCGATGGCGACGAAGGCATTTTGCTCCACCGCGGCTTTCCGATCGACCAGCTCGCCGAGCAGTCGAGCTTCATGGAAGTTGCTTATCTGCTGCTCCACGGCGATCTGCCCGATGCCGATGAGCTTCACGAATTCAACTACACCATCACCCGCCACACCATGGTCCACGAGCAGCTCGCAACCTTCTTCCGCGGCTTTCGTCGCGATGCCCATCCGATGGCGATCATGTGCGGGGTGGTCGGGGCGCTGTCGGCTTTCTATCACGACAGCACCGACATCACCGATCCGCAGCAGCGGCTGATCGCCTCTCACCGCTTGATTGCCAAAATGCCGACTCTGGCCGCGATGGCGTTCAAATATTCGATCGGCCAGCCGTTTATCTTCCCCAAGAACGACCTTAGCTACACTGGCAATTTCCTGCGCATGACCTTCGGCGTCCCGGCCGAGCCATATGAGGTCAACCCAATCATCGAGCGCGCGATGGAGCGGATCTTCATCCTCCACGCCGACCATGAGCAGAACGCCTCGACCTCGACCGTGCGCCTCGCCGGCTCGTCGGGCGCCAACCCGTTCGCGTGCATCGCCGCCGGGATCGCCTGCTTGTGGGGCCCGGCGCATGGCGGCGCCAATGAAGCCGCGCTCAACATGCTGCGCGAGATTGGCGACGTGAAACGGATCCCCGAATATATCGCCCGCGCCAAGGACAAAAACGACCCCTTCCGGCTGATGGGCTTCGGCCACCGCGTGTACAAGAATTACGACCCGCGGGCGAAGGTCATGCAGCAGACCGCCGAGGAAGTGCTCAAGGAACTCGGCAAGACCGATCCCGTGCTCGATGTCGCGAAAGAGCTTGAGCATATCGCGCTCAACGACTCCTATTTCATCGAAAAGAAGCTCTATCCCAACGTCGATTTTTATTCGGGCGTGATCCTCAACGCGATCGGCTTCCCGACCGAGATGTTCACCGTGCTGTTCGCGATCGCGCGCACGGTCGGATGGGTGGCGCAGTGGAATGAGATGATTTCGGACCCCGAGCAGAAGATCGGCCGCCCGCGTCAGCTCTACGTCGGCGCGACCATGCGCGATTACGTCCAGGTCGCGGACCGCTGATTCCTTTCGCGATAGGCAGCTCCGCCCGCACCCCCACCCGGCCTCCCATCTAGGATACGCTGTTTGGGAGGCCGGGTGGGGGCACGGGCCGGTGCCGCTTCCACGCGAGTAGAAACTCTAAACCGACGGCAGGATCAACGTGAAGCGCGCGCCTTCGCTAGGCGCGCTCTCCAATGTGATGTCGCCCCCCATTGATCGCGCCAGCCGTTGCGAGATGGCGAGCCCGAGTCCGCTGCCGTCGGGCGCGTCGCCAACGCGCGCATAGCGGTCAAAGATGCGTTGCTGGTCGTGGCGCGCGATCCCCGGCCCCTGGTCGGCGACTGTGACGCGGCATTCACCGGGTTCGCGCTCGAACACCACGGCGACGGTGCCCTGGTCGGGGGAATGGCGGATCGCATTGCCGAGAATGTTGACCAGCACCTGCACGATCGCGCGCGCTTCGCCGTCGGCGAGCAGCGGCGAATCGATTGTATCGATCGCAAGTTCGATGCGGCGCGCGTCGGCGAGCGGCTGGACCAGGGCGACCGCTTCGATCGCGAGCTTGGCGAGATCTACGCGTTGCGCCACGGCCGAACCGCCGTCGCCCATCGACCGGATCACCGACAGCAAGTGGCGCCAGGCGGCAGCGAAGTCGCTGGCATAATTGGCATAGTCCGAGCGTAGCGGGCCGTCGCCGCGCTCGACGATATGGTCGGCGGCGGAAATGATCCGCGCCAGCGGCGAGCGCAATGCCTCGTCGAGCGATTCTTCGAACATCGGCGTGCTTTGCCCGGGCGTCTCGTCGAGCTCGCCTTCACGGCGCACGACGGCGTGAAAGCCGATAAATTTCCCCGCCGCATCGGTCAGCGGATCGGCATCGATCTGATATTCGTCCGGAGCGCCGCCGCGCACCACCGCGCGCTGTGCCTCGACCCGGGCGCGGGTCGCCAACGCGGCGAGCAACGGCAAGCCTCCGTCGCTCTCCTCGACCAGCCGAAACAAGGCGGTCAGCGGCTGGCCAATACAGCCCTCGGCATCGCGCCCGAGCAGGTCGGCCAAGGTGGACGATATTTCGATCAGGTTGAGCCCCTCATCGGTCGCAAATTCGAACCCCGACGCGGCCAGGGCAGCTTCGTCGTCGGCCATCGATTCGACTAGCGACAACCGCGGCGGTGCGGCAGGGCGCGAGACCCAGCGCTCGATCGTCAGCACCACGCCGTCACGCTGCGGCTCGGCGCGGACGAACAGGTCAAGATCGTGGTGGCTGTCGGCCGCGACCAGGGCGCGCGACAGCGGCACTCCGAGCGAGGCGGCGGCGCGCGCCAATGCGGCGAGTTGGGGCAGTGCCAGCGGCCGTCCCAGCGCCGAGCCGGCCTCGACCTGGAGCCGCTCGAGCGGAGCGTCGGCCTCGACCAGCCGACCGTCACGATCGACTCGTCCGCTGATCGGCACGGCTTCGGTCGGGCGGCTAGCCATTGGCGCCGCCGACCTGCCGCAGCCCGTCGCGATACACGTCGGGCAACCGCCACCAGCGCCGTGCCGCCTCAATGTCCGCGGCGGAGGGATTGTCAAACCAGGCAATCGCTTCGCCGGCCTCGCCCCATGACAGCGTTTCAGCGAGCGACGCGACCATCGCCGCCGCGGCGGGGCGCGCTACTCCGGCCAGCCGCGCGAGCAGCATCGCGTCTCGCGCACCGTCGTTGACCAGCAGCATCCAGCCGGTGTCGGGCGTAATTCCGGCGCGCACCGCGCACAGCGACGCGAGCAATGCCGCATCGCCCTCCATGGCGAGCGCGGCGATGATTTCGTCATCGCCGCCGCGCGCATCGACCAATGCCGCCGCCAGTGCGGTCGCGCGCATTTCGACCCGGCGGCCTTCGTCATGTCGCCCAAGCAACCGCGTTGCGGCGCTGGAAACGGCCTCGTCGAGCGCCACCGCCTCGCCTTCGATCCCCTTGCGCATTGCTGCCGCGACGAGGTGGACCAGGCACACCGCTTCCTCGGCCGGAACATCGTCAAATTCGAGGCCGAGCCGGCCGAAACGATCGCGCCGCCGTCCGCGTGCCACCGCTAGCGCCATCGCCGCGCTGGCGATGTCGCCATGCTCGTCGCCGACCAACTGATCGACGACGGTAGAATCGCCATTGTGACGGGCATCGCGGCAGGCGGCGGCAATCAATTGTTCGTCGGCGCGCCGGAGCAGCAATTCGATCAATGCCGGCCGGTCGAGCAATCCGCGGCGCCACAATCGCCTGACGATATTATCACGGTCGCGTTCGGCGGCGACGATCAGGTCCGCGGGCAGGCCGAGCCGGATTTCGTCGGCAACCTGTTCGACCAGTCCGCCGAGCATGCCCGACATCAAGGCCCGCTCCTGCTCGGTCAGACGGGCATTGTCATCGAGGAACAGATCGGTGCGAACGATCGGCAAGCGGTCGCGTCCCGCGCGCCGCGCGGGTTCGACCGGATGGTCGGCTGCTCCAGCAGCGATCGGCCATTCGACAGGCATCATCCGACCAGCGTTAGACGAATGGAGTTAATTCTGCGTCAATTGCGATTAACCCGGTGGTGGATATGCTGGGCGAGGAAAAAGCTGATCGCCGCATAGAGCGCCATCACGACCAGAAAAGCGTTCCACCACCCGCCGATCGCGAACGGGACCGCGAGCACGATCGCCGCCCGGCGCGAGAAATACCAATGCGATTGCGGAGGTTCGATGACCGAGCGCTCGATCCGCATCGCCTCGGCAAAGGCCGCTGCGCTGACCGCGGCAACCAGCGCGCCCCAGCCGCCGCCGTGGCGCGCGACGAACCAGCCAAGCGCGACCAGCGTCAGCCCTGCGGCAGGCCACAGCAGGCGCATCGACGGCAGCCCGGGACTGAGCGGCCGCAACCGCAACATCCCCAGGCGCCGCGCCACCAGATCGAGCGGGGTCGAGACGAGCAGCATCGCCAGCGCGGGCCACAACCAGCCGCGGGTGATGGCGAAAGCGGCGCCGATGGTCAGCACCAGCGCGAGCCGAACCAGCCATTCGGGCCGGATCCTGGTTTCCATCAAGCGCTCGGTGGCGATTTCCTCGACGATTGGCAGCAGATAGCGGCTGACCCAATCACGCCGCGCGCCGCGCGAGGCGAGCAACAGGCGCCGCTCGAATGCCGTCATGGCGTCGCCATCGGCAAGGAACGGCCCGCTGCCCTCCCCGACCGCAGCCGGCGCGAGCGCAATCCCCGATTGCACCGCCCGCCGAAGCAAGGTCGATTGAAGGTCCCAGTCGCCGATCATCGCCGCGGTCGCGCCGATCAACCCGGCGGGGATGCGGGCGCAGCCGGCCCAGCGGTAGCTGGCGTCGATCCGCTCATAACCGGCGTGCCCGTCGTCATCGGGCACGGTCAGGATCGCGGGCTCCTCATCGTCGGCCAAGCGCGCAAGATCGCTCATGTCGGGGGCGATCCCGTCGGCGAGCAGGAGCACGTCGTTCCCCGCTTCGAACCGGCTCGCGGCCTCGACCCCGTCGCTTACCGCAATGATCGCGATGCCCTCGGCGCGAAGGCGTTCGAAGGCATCATTGAGCGCCACCGGAACGCGCTCGACCAACACCAGCAACGGTGCCGCCCCGACCGCCGCGAGGCACCGCGCCTGATATTCGATCAGCGTCTGACCGGCGAGCGGAAGCAGCGCCCGCAACGCCCCCGATTCGTCTTCCTGATACGCTCCGATCAGCGCCCCGAGCGCCATGTCGACCTGCCCATGCCTTGAGTTGCGCCCCGATTCCCCAGTCATAGGGCAGGGTCGCGATCTTATTCCAGCCCGCGGCGGCGCTTAATCGCTTTGTTCTCTCAACAAAGGTGGTAAACTCGGCTGCATGACCGCCCAGCCCCATTACGCCGAGCGCGACCAAGTCCGCTCCGACCCCTCCGATCCGGCGCCCTATGAGGCCGAGGCGAACGCCACGCCGTTCGATGAGGCAAGCTGGATCGAGAGTCGCGACGAGCAGCGCGGCGCGGGGGGACGCGTGGTGCTCGGCTCGGCGCTGACGTTGCTCGCTGCTGTGTGGCTTGGCTACACCGCATGGTCGGCTGGGCAAGCGCTCGCTGCGCAGCCGCTGTCCAGCCCGGCGCTGGCGCAATGGGTGGCGGTCGCCGCCGGGCCGCTCGCGTTGATGGGTCTTGTCTGGCTGATGTTCGGCCGCACCCGGCGCAAGGAAGCCGAGCATTTCACGCGCTCGGTCATCGCCATGCGCACCGAAGCCCGCGCGCTCGAGGATGTGCTCGCCGCTTTGTCGCGCCAGATCGATCATAATCATAATGCGCTCGGCCAGATGGCGGGCGATTTGATGGGGCTTGGCGACGAAACCGCGACCCGGCTGGCGGGAGTCACCGCGAGCTTGAGCGCGCAGTCGAATGAGTTGGTGCAGCATGGCGCCGCGCTCGATCGCGCCGCCGAAACCGCGCGCATCGATATCGGTGTCCTGTTGTCCGATTTGCCGCAAGCCGAGGATCGCGCGCTGCGCCTCGCCCAGACATTGCGCGAGGCGGGCCAGACATCGCTTGATCAAGCCGCCGCGTTCCACACCTCGGTCGAGGCGCTGACCGAGCGCACCGCGCTGGCTGACGGCACCATCCATGAGGCCGCGACACGGCTCGTCCATCACCTCACCCAGGTCGAAAGCGCGGGTGCCGCCGCTGCGATCCGGGTCAGCGAAGCGAGCGAAGCGACCAATGCCGGGATCGACGCCTTGCTCATCCGCGCCGCCGACTCGCTGTCCGAAATCCGCAGCGGGATCGATGCCCAGGCGGCGAGCGTCGCCGCTTTGCTCGATCAGGCCCAGGCCGGCCTCGGCCAGGCCGGGGTCGAAGCCAGCCACGCCCTTGCAGAGCGTCTAGATGGTGCTGGCAATGCACTCGACACCCTCAGCTCGCGGATCGCCGAGCAAGAACGCGCGTCACAGCGCCTGATCGCCGATCTCGACGTCGGCCTCGGCGGGCTCGACGATCGCTTCGCCCAGCTCGCCGAGCAAGGCGACGCGCGCGCGGCGCGCATTTCAGCGCTGGTCGGCAATCTCCGCCACGATCTCGATGCGCTGGGCAGCGACACCGGGGCGCAGGACCAGGCGATCCTCGCTTTGTCGGACCGCACCGCGGCACTGCGCGATGGGGTCGCCAACCTGTCGCTGGCAGTGGCGCACGAACTGGGCAGCGCGTTCACCGCCGCCGAGGCCGGTGCCGCGCGCTTGCTTGAGACGAGCGAACAGGCGCGTCCGTCGATTGAATGGATGCGCGGCGCGGCGAGCGAAACCGCCGAGCGCCTGGTCACTGGCCAGCAGGCGGTTATCGAGAGCGAAGCGCGGCTCAGCGCGATGCTTGCCGCGGTCGACCAAGGAGTCGGCGGGGCAGCGCAGCGGCTGGGCGACCTGTCGCAGGCAATCGGCCAGGCCAATGCCGACGCGGCGCGCTTGTCGAACGAGACCGGCCCGGCGCTGATCGCGGCGCTGGTCCAGGTGCGCGAAGCCGGGGCGCATGCCGCCGAGCGCGCGCGGGCGGCGATTTCGGCGATCATTCCGGCGACTGCGGGAGAACTTGGCGAGGCCACCCGCACGGCGCTTGAGCGCGCTGTGCGCGAGGCGGTCGAAGAGAAGCTCGCCGAGGTTGATCGGGTCGCGACCCATGCCGTCACCACGGCGCGCGACGCCAGCGAGCGGCTCACCCAGCAGATGTTGTCGATCGGCCAGAGCGCAGTCGCGCTCGAAGCGCATCTCGAGCAAGCGCGTGCGGCGCAACGCCAGGACGATGGCGAGGATTTCGCCAAACGCGTCTCGCTGTTGATGGACTCGATGCACTCGGCGGCGATCGACGTGCAGAAGATCCTGTCCGACGAAGTCGACGAGAAAGCGTGGGGCGCCTATCTGAAAGGCAATCGCGGCGTGTTCACGCGCCGCGCGGTGCGGCTGATCGGCGGGACCGAGACGCGCGCCATCGCCGCCCATTACCAAGGCGACCCCGAATTCCAGGAATCGGTCAACCGCTACGTCCACGACTTCGAAGCGATGCTGCGCCGCGTGCTCGCTGAGCGCGACGGCGGGATGATCGCGGTGACCTTGATGTCGTCGGACATGGGCAAGCTGTACGTCGCGCTGGCGCAGGGCGTCGAACGGCGCCGCTAATTGTAATAGTCGAGGTCGTCGATGCCGATCCAGCCGAACTGCCAATTGGCATAGTAAAGCGCGAACATCGCTGCGCCTAGCACCGCTGCGCGAACCATATGCCGGCGCAAGTCGAAGTGGTGGGGAGCGCTGTCGGCCTGCCCCGGCACCTTGGCCGCGCCGACTTCATCATCGGTGCGAACTCCGAACGGCAACATCAGGAAAGCAGCCGAAATCCAGAACAGGAAGTAGATCGCGACGACCGCGCCCCAGCTCATGCCGCGACCTTGATCACCATCACTTCGACCTGCGGCTTCTTGCCCGTCCACAGCGACGCGCAGCGGCGCACCGCGAGCCGCACGCTCTCGCGCATTTTCTCCTCGGGCGCCGCGGCATCGTAAGCGCGCGACGCGGCGTTGGCGGCGTCGGCGAGGAAATCGTCGCGATCTTCCTCCACCGGGACACCGAACGGCCGCACCATCGGGTCGCCAGCCAGGCGCCCGCTTGAACCGACCGCGAGCGTGACGGTGATCAGGCCGTTGAGCGCGATCTTGCGGCGCTCGGAAATGGTCACGCCATCGGCGGGCAGGATCACGTCACCGTCGAGCACCAGCCGCCCGACCCGCGCTTCGCCGATTTTCTTGGGCTTGCCCGGGGCGAGACGGACGATGTCGCCATTCTTCTGCACCACTGCCTGGCCAATCCCCTCGGACAGACCAAACCGCGCATGCTCGGCGAGATGACGCGCTTCGCCGTGGACCGGGAGGAGTATCTGGGGACGGATCCAGCGGTACATTTCGGCGAGTTCGGGGCGACCGGGGTGGCCCGAGACGTGGACCTTGGCCTGGCGCTCGGTGACGGTCAGCAGCCCAAGGTCGCTGAGCGCGTTCATGATCCGCCCGATCGCGATTTCATTGCCCGGAATCTGTTTTGACGAGAAGATCACCGTGTCGCCCGGCGCGAGCTTGATTTCATGATTGCCGAACGCGATCCGGCCGAGCGCGGCGCGCGCTTCGCCCTGCCCGCCAGTGGCGACGATCAACACGTCACTCTTGGGCAGGCGCATCGCTTCGTCGAACCGGATCGGATCGGGGAAGTCCTTGAGATAGCCGGTGGCGCGGGCGACCTTGAGGATGCGATCGAGCGAGCGGCCGGCGACGCAAATCTGGCGCCCGGTCTCGATCGCGACGCGGCCGATGGTCTGCAATCGAGCAGCATTCGAGGCGAAGGTGGTGACGAGCACCCGGCCCTTGGCTGCGGCGACGGCGTCGAGCAGTCCGGCGTGGACGCTGCCTTCGGAGCCCGAGGCGGTGTTCTGGAACACATTGGTCGAATCGCAGACCATCGCCAGCACGCCCTCGTCGCCGATCTTCTTGAGCGTTTCGGGAGTCGAAGGCTGGCCGAGCACCGGGGTCTCGTCGATCTTCCAGTCGCCGGTATGGAAAATCTTGCCGTAGGGGGTTTCGATCAGCAGACCGTTGCCCTCGGGGATCGAGTGAGCGAGCGGGACGTAACGGATCTTGAACGGGGCGAGGTCGAAGCTCCCGCCGCGCTCGATGATCTTGAGCTTGACCTTGCCGCTCAGCCCTTCTTCCTCGAGCTTGCCGGCGATCAGTCCCGCAGTGAACGGGGTCGCGAACAGCGGCACGTTGAGATCGGCCGCCATGTAGGGCAGCGCACCGATGTGATCCTCATGGCCGTGGGTCAGCACGATCCCGACCAGATCCTTCATCCGCTCCTCGATGAATTCGAGGTCGGGGAGGATCAGGTCGATCCCGGGATAATCGCTGTCGGCGAAGGTCAGGCCAAGGTCGGCCATCAGCCATTTGCCGTCGCACCCGTAAAGATTGACGTTCATGCCGATCTCGCCCGAGCCGCCGAGCGCGAGGAACAGCAATTCCTTGCCCGGCCTCATGCGATTGCCCCTGCGGCAAGCAGAGAGAGGCCCCGGATGGTGAGATCGGGTTCGATCGCGTCGAACGCGGTCGTGTGCTGGTCGAACAAGATGGCGAGGCCTCCGGTGGCAATGACAGTGACGGGACGGCCGATCTCGGCCTTCAAGCGCGCGACCAGCCCCTCGATCAGCGCGACATATCCCCAATAGACGCCGATCAGCATCTGGCTTTCGGTGGTGCGGCCGACGACGCTGGTGTCGGCCGGCGCCTCGATCGCGATGCGCGGCAGCTTGGCTGCGGCGGCGACCAGCGCGTCGAGGCTTAAATTTATCCCCGGGGCGATGATCCCGCCTTTGTAGGCGCCCGAATAATCGATCACGTCGAAGGTCGTCGCGGTGCCGAAATCGATCACGATCAAGTCGCCCTTGTGGCGCGCGTGCGCCGCCATCGCGTTCAACGCGCGGTCGGCGCCGACGCTGGCGGGTTCGACCACGTCAAGGATCAGCGGCCACCCACCCTGCCCCGCGACCAGCGGTTCCTGACCGAAATATTTCTGCGCCAGGACGGTTAGATTGTGGAGCGCGCGAGGAACGACGGTGCCGATGATGACTCGGCTGACGTCGGTCTTGGCATAGCCTTCGAGCGCGAGCAGTTGATGCAGCCACACGGCATATTCGTCGGCGGTGCGGCGCGGGTCGGTGGCGATCCGCCAGCGGGCGCGGATTTCCCCGCCTTCGGCGACCAGCGCGAAGACAATATTGGTGTTCCCGGCATCGATCGCGAGCAGCATGGCGGGGTGCCTAGCGGGAAGCGTGGACAATTGCGAGGGTCACGCCAGAGTGACGTCGCCGGCGCGGATGATCTCGACGCTGCCGCCGTCGACCCGCAGCCGCAATGCGCCATCGCCTTCGATCCCGTCGAACCGGCCGGCGATGCGTTCGCCTGGACCGCTGTGGACTTCGAGCGGGGTGCCGAGCGGGTGCGCGCGCGCCAGCCACGCTTGCGCGAAGGCGGCGGGAGTGGCGCTGCGCCATGCGGTCAGCAGCCGCGCGAAACTCGCGGCCAGCATCGGGGCAAAGGCCTGGGGGGACACGTCACCCGCGAGCGAGGCCGTCTTGCGGCCACCGATCAGCGGCGCCGCGGCGAGATTGACCCCGAAGCCAGCGACAATGCGATCGCCCGCGCGCTCGAGCAATATGCCGGCGAGCTTGGCGTCACCGAGCATCAAGTCATTAGGCCATTTAAGGCTCAGCGTCAGGTCTGGGGCGGCAATTTCAGCGGCTTCGATCAGCGCCAGACCGGCGACCAGCGCGAGCGCCGGTGCCGAGGGAGCGCCGGGGCGTAGCTGGACGATGGTCGAGCCGAAAAAATTGCCCACGACGGTCTGCCACACGCGGCCGTGGCGCCCGCGCCCGGCATCCTGGCGCAACGCAACCAGCCAATCGCCTTCGATCGCGGCTGTATCGGCAAGCAGCGCGCTATTGGTCGAGCCCAATTGCTCGACGATTCGAATGTGGCTCAGAACAGCGATCCCGCGGCATTGTCGGCGAGACGGCCGATCGGGCCGATCAGCAGATAGCCGAGCGGCGACACGAACAAAGCCGCGAGCAGGATGAACAATGTTTCGAGCGCGTGGCGCGGCCGGGCGAGCGCCGCGCCGGGGGCGTCGAAATACATCACCTTGACGATCTTGAGATAGTAGAATGCGCCGACCACGGTGCCGAGGATGCCGACGATCGCGAGCAGCCACAGGCCTTCAGCGACTGCGGCGTTGAACACCATCACCTTGGGCCAGAAGCCGAACAAGGGCGGGATGCCGGCCAGACTGAACATGAAAATCGCGATCGCCAGCGCCAAGCCGGGACGCGACTGCGACAGCCCCGACAGGCTGTCGATGCCTTCGAGCGGCTCTCCATCGGCATCGCGCATGCGCAGCACGCACAGGAACGCACCAAGCGTCATCACGACATAGACCGCCATGTAGAACAGCACCGACGACGCGCCCGCAACCCCGCCGGCGGCGAGCCCGATCAGCGCGAAGCCGACGTTGTTGATCGACGAATAAGCCAGCAGCCGCTTGATGTTGGTCTGGCCATAAGCCGCGACCGCGCCGAGGATGATCGAGGCCAAGGCAGCGAAGGTCATGATCTGACGCCATGCATCGATCGCCGGGCCGAGTGCTTCGATGCACACGCGGACGGTCAACAGCACCGCTGCAACCTTGGGCGCCGAGGCAAAGAAGGCGGTCACGGGGGTCGGCGCGCCTTCATAGACGTCGGGAGTCCACATGTGGAACGGCACCGCGCTGATCTTGAAGGCGAGACCGGCGAGCAGGAACACCAGCCCGAACAGCAGCCCGATCGAGTGCGACCCGTCGCGCGCGAAGGCGGCGGCGATGCCGTCGAACTGGATCGTCCCGGTGAAGCCGTAGAGCAGGCT